>CALBFP010000303.1 GCA_937894115.1 uncultured euryarchaeote | reverse complement strand
TCAGCGTGTAAATCGATGAGGTTTGGAAGGGATTGCCTCCAACCAGCAAGGAATGGAAACTGAGTGCTTGTCGAAGATGGTCGTCTTTGACATACTTCGAGATGGTCTTGTACACGGATCGATCTGCTCGCAATTTGATGAGCGATGGTGAAACTGCCATCATGTCAGAAAACTTGAGAAACGGTCGATCTGCAAGTTCTGTGTATCCTTTGTGAAAGACCTTCTTCGCGTATTCAAAGAACTTCTGATAGCCTTCAGCATCGGACTGACTACGCTCAGCAATTTGTTTGACCATGGTGGCTTCATCTCGGACATAGTCGAATCGATCGCCGTCACTCCAAATCAATCGGTACATAGGCTGGACTTCCATGAGTTTGATGTAATCCTCTAATTTTCGATCCGTGAGGTCAAACAAATCGGTGAGAACATGTGGAGCTGTGATCACGGTAGGGCCTGCATCAAAGGTGAACCCGTCGTCATGGTAGACGTAAGCTCGTCCACCAGGCAAATCCCTTGCTTCGTAAAGCACGGTTTTGATACCTGCGCTTTGAAGACGGATGGCTGCCCCAAGACCACCAAATCCGCTGCCAATGACTGCGGCTTTTTTCTCGAATTTATTGGAATCAGCCATGGATTTGCGACCATGTCATTCCTTGATAATGTTCGCTTTTCCCTATGGGAAATATCGTTTCAAAAAACAACGGCTTATAAGCGCGGAATGACCATTTCAAAGCGGTGAAGGCGATGGTGAATACAATTGAAATTGACAACCCCGAATACATCCTCGCCACAAGCGGTGAAAGTTTCCATTGGGCACGAAGGTTCCTTGGCAACAAAATGGGTCACGATGCTGCACGACTTTACTCGTTCTGTCGTGTGTTGGACGACATGGCCGATGGCGATATCGAAAACGGACCAGAACATCTCTCCATCATCCAATCCAGACTGAAGCAGGGCGAATGGGGCGAACATCCTCTCCTCGATCAGTTCTCGGACATGGTTGAAGAATACGGATTGTCGACCAATGTCGTCTCATCTCTGGTCGAAGGTTTGCTCGACGACCAAGCACCTGAAGTTCTCATCAGCGATGAGGAAGACTTGATTCAATACGCCTACAAAGTTGCTGGAACCGTTGGTTTGCTGATGTGTGACGTCCTCAATACCGATGAACCACGAGCCAAGCCTCACGCCATCGATTTGGGTATCGGTATGCAACTCACAAACATCGCTCGAGATGTACTTGAAGATGCGAAAATGGGTCGCAGATATCTCCCTGGAACGTGGGTCAACAACATGACTCCAACGCAAATCATCGAAGCAGCGAAGAATCCTCAATCTCATGAAGCGCTTCTCATCACGGACGCAGTTCAACGATTGCTCTGGTTGGCCGAACGATACTATGCGAGTGGTCGAACAGGTTTGTCGTATCTTCCACCTCGTGCCCACTTTTCCATCGGTGTCGCTGCAAAGGTCTACCGACAAATTGGGATTCAAATTCTGCGTTCAAAGCATTCTTGGCACGGTCCTCGCCAAGTCACCTCGAAAGTGAGCAAAATACTCTGTACGATTCGAGCAACAATGAGTTTGTTTCGCCGTTTCCCACACCCGAGGAAACCACACAACAAGCATCTCCACACTTCCATCGTATCCTACAAAAATCAAGGTGGGACATGGGGATGAAAACACACGTCATCGGCGATGGTATAGCAGCGATGATGCTTGCTTCCATGGCCGACCGCATTCCGCAACATGAAATCAGCATCCTCCACCCTGAGGGCGCACCCATGGCTCGAGATCATATGCTTGGATTCTGGAACACCGAAGGCCTCGAATTTGCTGTTGATTGCTCAAGGGCTTCATGGTCAAAATGGTCAATTATAACCAACACCAAAACCTCGGTTATGCATTCAGAAAAACACGCATATCACATCATGCATAAGGCGGACTTTGTGCAAAATGCTCGAAACAAAGCCGAAGAACACGGCGTTTCCTTTGTCGAACAAAAGGCGTCCAAAACCAACAAGGAAGCACTCACATTTGATTCCCGCCCTCCACGAGCAAGTCCAAACGCCATGCTCCAGCATTTTGTCGGCCAAGAGATTGAGGTAGACAAAGCCGTGTTTGATGCGTCCACGGCGATTTTGATGGATTTCCGCGTCGATCAAAGCCACGGTATGCACTTCGTTTACCTGTTACCGTATTCACCCACGCAAGCGCTTGTTGAATCCACGTTGTTCAGCACCGATGTGTTGGATCGAGAGTACTATACGAACACCATCATCGACTACCTTCACGATCACTATGGTGCTTCCATTCAACGTGTTATTCACGAAGAACAGGGAGTCATACCAATGGGAACCCTGTCTCCACATGATACGAACATTCCCGGGCTTGGTGCCAATGCAGGAGCAATCCGCCCAGCCAGTGGATACACCTTCGTCTTCATACACCAACAAATTCAACGTGCTGTAAGGAGAGCACAACAAGGCAAACCATTGCGATTCAAACGCCCTCACAAGGCTGTTGATGTTTGGATGGATTCCGTTCTTTTAACGGTCTTGCGCAACTGGCCACAACAAGGTCCTCAACTGTTCGAGCGCATGGCTGCGTCACTTACAGGTGACGAGTTTGTGCGCTTCATGAGCGGTCAAGCGAACTGGAGATTGCGGATGAAAGTCGTCATGGCAATGCCCAAACTTCCGTTCATCAAAGGCGTCTCCAAACACTTGTTCCAACGACCTCAAAAGGTGGTGTCATGAGTCTTCTGCTCGAGTTGTTCAGTATCGATCACCTCAATCTTCTTGCCTTGATGGCTGTGGTCTTTATCGGTCTACCGCACGGTGCGATGGACGGAGCTCTAGCCATCCATCTAGGGTGGATGAACCGTCCGTTGAAAGCGGCAATGTTCCTTCTGGCATACGTCGGTATCGCTGCCTTTGTTGTTGGTTTGTGGGTTCTCATGCCAACCGTCGGTTTTCTCGCATTTTTGACCATTAGTTTGTTCCATTTCGGCCGTGGAGACGTTGTTCCACGAGATAAGGAGCACGAACTTTCAGAGGTGTTCATGCGCGGAGGTCTTGTTCTTGCTGGAATCAGTCTGTTTCATCGTTCAGACGCTGATGCGATATTCAGAGTCCTTACCGGATCAAACACCGAGCTCGTATGGTACTTTTTGCAAGCCATCGGCGTCCTTACGTTGGTTCTGATTCCGTTCGTTTTGTTCTCGAAAACGGGTCGAGAACGTTGGAACATCGGCGTTGAAATTTCAATTCTCATCGCCGTATTTGCAATCGCACCACCGCTGCTTGGTTTTGCCATCTATTTCTGCTGCATCCATTCCGTACGTCACTTCAAACACATGGGTGAAATGCTGAAATCGACCATACAAAAAATACAAATCACACGAACAACAGTACTCTTCTCAATCATGACTTGGACTGCAGGATTGGTGGTTTTAGCCCACCATTCGACATCTGTTGGGTTTGAGCCTGCTCTGTTGCAAATCGTCTTCATAGGTCTCGCTGCCCTTACTGTCCCTCACATGATTCTCGTCGATGGAATCGCACAAAACGAGCAAAACTCGGACCGTTTTGCCGAGACTTCAATCAAGGTACTATAAGACAACCAAACGTAGCGTTACTATGAGAAGGCTCATCGTTCCTCTTCTTCTCATTCTGCTGTTTGCCCCATACGCCCATGCTGAAACCTACCGAATCACAGGACGAGCAACGTTCGCGGACAACACGCCCGTGACGCTTGACTATGTGTACGTCCAGTGCATACCTGGTGATTTTGCGTGTTACCAATTTCGAGGTACAGAATCCATTACCGATGTGTACGGGGATTTTGCAATAACACTCGATGTCACTGAAGACGACGATGATCTGGATATTCTCCTTAATTTGAGAGGCGAAAATTTCACCCACACCATCAACCTCGATGCCTACCGCAATTCAACCAACGGCCAACTGATTCAAAATTTGCAACTCCAGCAAAACCCTCCCCCGTCGGGAGTTTTCTTTGGTTTTGGTTGCTTTATTGTCTTGTTCACATTGGTTTTTGTTTCGGTCTTAATGCGCACCGGTCGACGACTTTCGACTCGAGAAGGTCGAATGGAATTCATGGGCATGAAACGTGCTAAAATGCTTGAATGCCCAACATGTAAGCAGATGGTTGCTCAACATGAAATGGTCATGCACCTCATCGTTGAACACGACATGGAGGCCTTTGAGGCGGGCGAAATGGTCGGTAAAGTCATGCGACGAACATGGTCGGAAGAGGAATGAAATCGCACTTTCCTGATTTTTAGGCTCACAAGGATGAAAACCTGTAAGTTGAACCACGATGCATGGAGGATGACCATGACATCGTAGCAGCTTGGGAAGCGCTACGTGAACATTGGCTGATTCCGACGACGGGAAAGAAACCTTCGAACCATCTGTTTTACAACTTTTTGAGGCTGACCTTGGGAACCACGTTTCGCTTCCTTTTGCGATTACGAATCTGTGGCGAGCATCACATTCCACGCAAGGGAGCGGTTATTCTTGCTGCAAATCATCTGTCGCATGTCGATCCAATTATGGTCATCCTCTCATCAAGAAGAACGACGCATTACTTGGCCAAAGACGGACACTTCAAGAAATGGTGGACACGTTTTGTCATGAAATCGACCGGTCAAATTGAGACCCAACGTGAAAGCGGTGGTCTCGATGCCTTGTCCAGTGCAGCAGACGTTCTCGACCAAGGTGGAGCCCTAGGCATCTTCCCTGAAGGAACACGATCAAAGCGGACGGAACCGCCGTTCCTTTTGCCTGGAAAAACCGGTGTTGCTCGTCTAGCAGCATCCTATCCAAACACGGTCGTTGTCCCAATTGCATTGATTGGTACTCGAAACATGATGGAGCCACAACATCACAAACTCCCAAGATTGCATCGATTGGTGCGGTTCCACTCTGGTGAGGGCGTCACATGGTATCAGTGGCTCACGGACGTCAACGGAGGGAACCAATCTGCTGAATCTCTTCGCAATCTTGCCGAAGAGGAAGAGCAACACATCCGAAGCAAACTTTCTGCATTGTACCGTCGATTCACAGACCAATTAATGGGTAGCATTCTCGCTCTTGGCGCTCCTTGATGCTTGGTAAGCCTCAAGGGCTTTCCTCGGTGAGGGGTCTTTGGCGAGCCCATGCAGGAGTATCTTGACCTCATGAAGCACATCCTTGACAAAGGAGTGGAAAAGGGTGACCGAACTGGAACAGGTACGCTTTCAGTATTCGGTTATCAGATGCGTTTCGATCTCTCCGAAGGCTTTCCAATGGTGACCACAAAAAAACTTCATCTTCGCTCAATTGTTCACGAATTGCTGTGGTTTCTCAAGGGAGATACCAACGTCAAGTATTTGCAGGAAAACGGCGTTCGTATCTGGAACGAATGGGCTGATGAAAACGGAGATCTTGGCCCAGTATATGGAAAACAATGGCGCAAGTGGGAAGCAAAAGATGGACGAATCATCGACCAAGTTGACCAAGCCATTGAACAAATCAAGAACAATCCGAACAGCAGACGCATCATCGTTTCAGCATGGAACGTTGGTGAACTTGAAGAAATGGCATTAATGCCGTGTCATGCTTTTTTCCAATTTCATGTCGCTGACGGTAAGTTGAATTGTCAACTCTACCAGCGAAGCGCTGATGTGTTTCTTGGTGTCCCGTTCAACATTGCATCGTATGCATTACTCACACACATGATGGCGCA
This sequence comes from uncultured euryarchaeote, assembly GCA_937894115.1. Lineage (GTDB taxonomy): Archaea > Thermoplasmatota > Poseidoniia > Poseidoniales > Poseidoniaceae > MGIIa-L2. The sequence goes on along the minus strand of CALBFP010000303.1, from coordinate 53,356 downwards.
AGTATGCGGCCTGGAGCCAGGGACCTTTGTCCATACACTCGGTGATGCACATCTCTACACAAACCACCTCGACCAAGCCAGAGAGCAAATCGGCCGAAAACCGCTTCCGCTTCCAACTCTAAGACTTGATCCATCGATTACCAACATCGATGATTTTACCTTTGACAATATCGAGGTCGTGGGTTATGAACATCATCCTCACATCTCAGCACCAATTTCGGTTTGATCAAAATGGAGCTTAAGATGATCCTGGCAATGGACTTGGATGGATGCATCGGTAAGCAAAACGGTCTTCCTTGGCGCCTCCGTTCGGACATGCTCCGATTCAAACAACTGACCGTCGGCGAAGGAAACAATGCTGTTCTAATGGGGCGAACAACTTGGGAGGGTTTGCCCAATGCCTTTCGCCCTCTTCCTCAAAGGGTGAACATTGTCGTTACCCGCAACACGGAATATTCACTGCACGACGTTGATGTCGTTTATTCTATAGAGGCTGGAATTCAACTTGCTCGCAACAAAGAATGCGATGAATGTTGGATCATTGGCGGTGCAAACGTCTACGAACAGTGTCGAGACATAGTCGAGGAGATTCATTTGACGTCTGTCGAAACCTCAAATTCGGGTGATGTAAAAGTTGCTCTGTTTGGAGAAGAATGGAACCGGGAAGTCATTGAATCCACCCCACAGGACAGCGAAAATGAGCATCCAACAACCTACATGATTCTAACGAAATCATGAATCTGTATACTCTGTGACTCGGATACCTAAGCGTCCTTTTCGAGCAGGCCGCTGCATGATCTTGTCCACTTTGGCTTCAAAGGAAGCCTTGAGGTCGATGTTCATCGCAAGAGAGTGTCCCATCAGAAGAATCAGGACATCAGCCATTTCTTCAGCAACTTCCTCAATGGGCTTGTTCTTGGTAACAGCAGCAGCAAGTTCGCCCAGTTCTTCAACGGTCAATGCAATTCTGTATCCCATATCATGGCCGTTGTTTCCAGCGAAGTCGTGCTTGTGATGAAAGGCTGCAACTCGTTTCATCATTCCAGTCCAAACATCTTCATCGGTTGATGCAAGCCAAGATTCCACAGTGAAAGGTTCCATATTCACGGCTTATAATGAACGCTCTAAATCATTGTGTCAGCAACGTAGTAATACAAGACCAAACTGGGCCAAGCCTGCGGTTGGCTTCAGCTAAGACTGCCTCGTGACTCAAATCTGCGGTTGAATCTCCTGGTTCTTTTCCAGCAGCCCAGTTTGAACCAATAAGAAGAGCAGAATACGGTAGTTCGACTTCTCGGCAGAGTTTCGCCTCCCTTGGCATGGTCATTCCGACAACGTGACCACCAAGATTCTCGATTGCACGTACTTCTGCTGCCGTTTCAAACTGAGGCCCTTGTGCCAACCAATAGGTGAAGAACAGCCGCTCATTGGAGAGATTTTGAACCGATCTGAGGATGGGTTCCAACGTAGAGTTCATGGTTTGGTCAAACGGAAGAGTTACCGAAGTAAACTCTGCTTCATCATCATGAAAGGTTGTGGTTTGCCCTGTAAAATCAATGTATTGATCGGCCAAGCCGACTCGGCCAGGCGGGAAATCGTCAGCGATGCATCCAACAGAACACACTGAAAGAACTGCGTCCATCTTGGCATGCTTCAACGCCCAAATGTTGGCATGATGATTGATTTTGTGCGGAGGTTTTGAGGCCTTACCACTGTTGTGGTGTCGTTGCAGAAAGACGAGTGATTTCTCTTCCGATCCATGCTGCAGTCGGAACGACTTCATCGGAACGCTACCGTAAGGCGTCTCGACCTCAAAAGAGTCTGTTGCAAGTACTTGCAGCCCTGCATCGGCAAAGGGTTGTCCAGTCGCCATGGTTAGAAGACCGGTGCCGCCGATAATGGCCAGTCGCTGCATGAACTTCCCTCTCCCTCAAGGGTTGTCAAATGTTCGCTGATTATTCTTGCAATCGCTCGATTAACTCTGCCTTCTTTCCAGAGACAGGTTTGCCTGCCGCCTTGAGAAGTACCTTGAGTTCTGCAACGGTCATGGAACTGAAGTCAACGTCATCGGATGATGCCTCTTCAACAGGTTCCTCTTCTTCGACTGCCTCTGTTTCTGCAGGAGCTTGTTCATCTTCTGCAACTTCCTCAACAACCTCTTCTTCGAATTCCTCTTCTTCTTCGTCATCATCTGCTTCTTCTTCAGCCATTGCTTCAGCGAGTGCTGCTGCTTTCTTGGCCTTGATTTCAGCTTCTTTACGAGCTTCTTCAGCGTGGATTTCATCAAGAGTTGGTCCCTGATCCATCTCGACTCCTTCTTGCAAGAGTTGACTTTTGCGGATGACAACCGATCGGCAGGGATAGATGGTTTTGATCTGGTTTTGAATCTCGGATTCGAGTGAGCCATCGAGCATTGCAACTTGCAACGCATCGTAAGTGGTCTTCGCAACAAAGCCTCGCAAAACATCTCGCATCTTGGCACGGATGGATTGTTTGACTGAGGTTTGCACACGCTTCTGGGTGATGACCAGCGGTTTGATTCGTACCAAATACCCGTCCTGTGAAACAACGTCGATGACGTCATCGATCTTTCCACGATAGCGTCGAATTTGACGGCGGATGTGGTTTGTTTGATGGTGATGGCCTACAAAGGTGGTTAACGCATCTTGGCCAACCGTGTCCGAGACACGAAACCTGAGCATAACGTGCATCTTGGTGAAGTCACCGTTGAATTCTTGCTGTGTCATTTCGTAGATACGTCCGATGATGTGCTCGTCTGACTCACCGATGGTTTCGCCTATGTTTTGGTAATTCCACGGGTGTCGGGGCGCTCGAATGGTGTACCATCGCTTGGTCTTCCATTTGTCTCTCTGCTTACGGGCTGCTGCTCGCGCCTTTGCGCTGATCTTCTTTGCCATTGCACTCATCTCGGAGGGTATCTTGAGGGGGCTACCCCTCTAGCGTTCCACCGAGTTGCATCACCTATTTGAAGCAGATTGATGTATAAAACGAGTGGTAAACCTCATGACCCATGCATTCCGAGAGCAAGCCATGGGCATTCTCCGCATTCATGCAGCAGCAACTGCGCACGAATTGCAGGACATCGGTTTGGTCCATCAAGCGCTTGAATGGCTTACAGAAACGGAATGGGATGTCGACATGACAACTTCTTATCACGGTCCAAAAGTGGCGTTGTTTTCGACACAGATCTGCAAGAACAAGGAAGTCAATCTGTTTATGCAAAAACTTGAGCCGTGCCGCAAAACCATTCTTGCAGAGTTGGAACAGCGACTGGACGGGGACAACACCATACACTTGCGTTTGGATCTTGAATCAGTGATTGGTGGAAAGTTGGTTTTGGTTCAGACTACGAGTACAAATCCTGTGATTAAAATTCGCATCAAGCTTGCGGTTTACCCAGGCCAAGACGTTCGGTCAATCGCTACCGGTTTGTTCACGTAACTACAGACTGCATCTGATTTCGTTTTGTATTGCAAAAGAGCAGACAGTAAATCCTACATTTGCTGAGTTCAATCCTTTCAAACCCGTTGATTGCAGCATTTATTTCCGTCGATTGATGAATGAAATCACAGCATGGGCCTTAACCAACCTTCTTGAAGGGGTAAACCCCCGCAAGGGTTGGTACTCATGACAAGGACTGACTTTTCACAACTCCGCCACGGTAGCGACCTACTCAAGCGAGGTTTTGCTCGCATGCAGCAGGGTGGCGTCATAATGGACGTCGTCGATGCTGAACAAGCCGCAGTTGCAGAGGAAGCTGGTGCGGTTGCAGTCATGGCTCTGGAACGTGTTCCAGCTGACATTCGAAAAGCCGGTGGTGTCGCCCGAATGAGTCACCCCGACATGATACAAGGCATTCTCGATTGCACTTCGATACCGGTCATGGCCAAGGCTCGAATCGGTCACGAAGGTGAGGCCCGTATCTTGGAAGCGATGGGCGTGGACATGGTCGACGAGTCCGAAGTTCTCACTCCTGCTGATCCCTTCTTCCACATCAACAAGAAAAATTACGACATTCCGTTTGTGTGCGGTGCGACAGAACTCGGTGAAGCCGTACGTCGTATCCACGAAGGCGCAGCGATGATTCGAACCAAGGGTGAGGCAGGTACAGGAAACCTCGTCGCTGCAGTAACACACTCCAGATTGATTTCTCAAGAAGTTAAGCAAGTGATGTCGATGGACGATGCCCTCCTCGATGAGACCGCAGACATCATTCTCGAACGCTATAGCGTACTTGCTGACACATCAAAACTCCCAGGTACACATCTTGAAACACCGTTTGGACCCATTGACGACACAATGCGATCATCCATTCGTTCGGTTCTCGATGAAGTCAAGTCCCTTGGCCGTCTCCCGGTCGTAACGTTCTCAGCGGGTGGAATTGCTACACCTGCAGACGCATCGCAAATGATGCGAATGGGGTTGGACGGTATATTTGTTGGTTCAGGCATCTTCAAGTCCGATGATCCACCCACTATGGCTGATGCGATAGTAATGGCCACAGCTCATTACGATGACGCCAACAAGGTCGCAGAAGCCATGGCCATGACCGAAGGTGACCCGATGAAGGGAGATGAACTTGAGACCCTCGAGATTCGGCTCGACCAGCGCGGCTGGTAATCATTCCAGTGGCGTATCAACACTCATATCGCCAAGGGTCCACTTGAGTGTCTTGATGACACCCTCGAGGGCTTTGAAATTGCGAGCCGCGTCCTTCATTCCATCACGGTCGCCGCGTTCCCGACATTCTTCGAAAAAGTCACGCCACTTCTTCATTTTTTTTTCAGCACGCTCAAGCATGATTTCGATTTCTTCCCACGTCCGGTTGTAGGTCCGTTTCGAAGGCATGATTTGTTTCAAATCCCGAGGGTATTAGAAGTCAATGCCTTCATCCTCGGTGTTTGTGGTGTTTTCTAGGTGCTCCCCGTCACCCAGAACAACACCAGAGGCGGAAACATTGCTCTTGACAACCGCATTCGGTGATAAGATGCAACTCTGCAACTGCGCACCTTCTTCAACGACCGATCCACTCATCAAGACACACTGGTTCAATACTGCGCCCTCAGCAACCGAAGCATGACGGCCAACAACGGATTGTTGGACTTGAGAACGCTCATGAACCGAAGCATCCGGATCAATGAAGGAACCGTTCTCAATCCGAGCCCCCTTTTGAAGTGGGAACGGAAGTTCATTGCGTCGCTCAATCAACGTGTTTTGAGCGCGAATCAATTCCTGAGGTGAACCCACATCAAACCACACACCATCGATAGCTTGTGCATACATCGGCCAGCCCATTTCAAGCAGCCTTGGGAAGAGGTCCTTTGAAAAATCGTACTTTACTCCTTCAGGAACCAAAGCCATAACCTCGGGTTCGAGAATGTACAGTCCAGCGTTGATAACGTTGCTGAATGCTTCCTCTGGCTTTGGTTTTTCTTTGAATCTACGAATAAATCCTTCTCGGAGGCTGCCATCGATTTCTCCATCGATTGTTGGTGCTAGACCAACGATTCCAAATGGGCTGGGATCCTCAACTTCCCACAACGCCATGGTCGCCTTTGAGCCGTTTTGTTTGTGAGCCTCCAACAGTGCAGCGACATCAAAGGATGCAACTGAATCGCCTGAACCAATAACGACGGTCTCGGTAATCTCATCGAGCAACAGTCGAACACTTCCAGCAGTCCCCATCGGCGTCGTTTCTTGATTGACACGGGCAGTACACGCGTTCCCATTCCAAGCAACAACGTGCTCGGCAAGCATTTCACCGCGATAACCGGTGGTCACAACGATGTTGTTCACGCCTCCTTGAATCATCGAATCCTTTACAAAATCAAGAACTGGACGACCGAGGACTTCCACCATTGGTTTTGGGCGCACGTTTGTAATTGGACGCAATCGTGAACCTTGGCCACCCGCCATTATGATTCCGAGCATAACAATCAGCGTCGTCGGCGACCGGCCGACATATCGATTCGACCCGATCTCTTCTTTTTGCCTCCACGACGAGGTGCAGTACTGGCCGTGGTCTCTTCCTGACCCATTCCGCCGAATGTAAGTGTTCCTTCACTTAGCAAACTGGTAATAAGTTCATCAGCGACTTCCTCGGATTCAGCTCCTGTTTTCAAACTCTTTGTAACAGCGTTATTGTGTTCCGTCATCCATGACTTTCGCTCTTCGCGAGCCATGTTCAATTCATCTCGAACCTTATTCACGTCCGTCATCATTTCATCGATTTTCGCATGTGTTTCATCGGCTTTTGCACGAAGTGCGACGTACTCGTTGTGATGGCGGTCACCTTCTGCCTTGAGGAAATCTCGATGGGCAAATGCTTCGTCGACTTCTTTTGACTTTTCATCGGCCCTTCCAACCGCCTCAAGCATGGCTTGATGGGCGGCATCTGCTTCTGCCTTGAGCGTCTTTATGGCTGCGTCAAGATCATCAAGATCCACTGCTACCAACTCAAACGCCTCCACATCAGGTGCCAATTCTTGAATTCGACGATGCATAATCTTGATTTTTTCCATGGTTTCTTTTTCTTTTTTTGGCCCCATAGCCGACGTGTTGTAGAGATTCTCAAGTTGTTCGACATCGCGTTTCAACTGAGCGTGTTCGGCTGTTGCACTTTTTTTCTCGCTTTTCTCTCCTCGTCGTCCTTTTGCTTGTCCAATCACAGTTTTAATCTGATCTTGAATCGCATTGCGCTTGTCTTTGAACAATCGAACTTCGGAGCGTATGGCCTTAACTTCAGCAAGAACAACATCGACTTTTTCACGATGCTCTTTGTATTGGGCTTGGACAGCGTTTCTTTGGTCGGCAGCAGAGCGTGCATCAGAACTGAAATTGTTGCGTACTTCTCGCAATTTTCGTACTTTTGCTTCCATTGCATGCAAGCGGTCTCGCAAGTCAGCATCAGGACGCTCGTCTGCTTGGTCCTTTGAACCCAACATACCACTGCGTAGTGGTTTTGGCTTTCAAACCTATGGCTGACAAGGATTGTTTTAAATGTTGAAAATTTCGAGTAATTCCAACACGCTAGCAAGACCAATGACCAGTGTTCCAACCACCTGAGTCGATAACGTAACCGTTCGACGCAAGATACTGCGGAACTCATTCCGAACGTTGACGTTGATTTGACGTCCGATGAGAAGGTCACCGCTGACCTCCTCAAGCCGTACCGATACGGTTGCTTCTCCAAACCGTTCGGGAAGGAGCGTCTGCCATGCCATCGTACCGTCGCGCAAGAGACCCGTCATCTTTCCAAGTACGTCTTCATTCCCTTCGATTGCAATCGGTAGGGTTTCGCTCGACCACCACGCTTCCTTGCCTGGTGCAAGTTGATAACGCATTGCAATTTGATTCGGACGGAAATCAGGCGATTGTACACGGAACACCACCGTCCTGCTCTTGTTGGAGAGGTTGTGCATGAAAACAAAGAGATTCGCTCGCTTTGTAACGACGTTTTCGAGATCAACCTCAAACACCAAGTCCTTCAACGCAGGTGGACGTCCAAATTCCATGTCTTGTTCAATGCGGTCGACAAGACGGAAAAATGCAGGACATTGTTCCTGAGCGTGTTCGATAAGCTCAAGCCAAAGTTCGAGGCTGAAGGCCTCATCGGTCATCAGAATATCAGCGCCTTCTTCTTTGAGGACCTCTTCAAGCTCCAGACGCACAGTCTTCGAATCGAGGCCGTTGTAGTGTCGATACAATGTCATGAGTACTTTCTCACGAGCAAAATCATGCTTTACACCGCGCTTGATGTATCCCTGAATCCTGCGCATCAATTCATCGTATTGAGAACGAAGAAGTGGATCGAGGTGTGTACGAATCATATCGTCAAAAACACCATCCAGTGTTGAAGGATGGACCGGCGCTTGAAACGCATCCAACAATCCAGACTTGTTGACCATGTTGAAACGGTTTTGTCGGGTATTCATATGGAAACCAACTGCGAGCAAAAACATGCCCCAAGACGCAAGGAAGACGTTTTGTCCTAGGGGTTCACCTAGGCCTATCAAGAGCACAAAACTAAGTCCAATACAACTCAGCAATACCGTTGAGAAGGACAGTGAGTGCATGCGCAATTGCTTTTGTATGCGATGAGCCATTCCATCGAATCCATGAAGCGCTTCAATACTCTGATGGCGCTTTTCAGAGGCTTTTACCTCATTGATGAACGCTGAATACGACAACGCAATGCGATATCTATGAACGCCTAAGGCAAGAAGCCAACCCACACCGACAACGGTTCCTAGAATTAACAACGTGAAACTAAACGTTTGTCCAACAGAAGGTTGGATGCTTGACTCCCACCAATCTGGATTGGAGCCGTCATAGGCCCAAGCACCCAACAAGATGAACAGAGAAAAGGCAGGCAGAAGTAGTGTAAGTCGAAGACCCAAGGAAATGAGTTGATTATCAATGGAGAGCAGTATGCGTTCTCTTTCAAAAAGTGAGGGTGGAAGGCCCTCCCCAGAGTCCTCTGAAACTGTCTCGCTCACACAAAGTCCTCGTTGGTTGAACTCAAAAGCATTCGGCTTTTTTCGATGAAATCTGCTGAGTTTTTACGCCATCAAACTTCAACGATGATCGATTGTGCAATATCGGTCTTGAGGCCGATGCTTTGACCATTGATGTCATAATTGGTGCTCCCATTGGACTTAACAATCGCTCCAATGAAGAGATTACCTGCGAAAAGTTTCCTCAGTTCTTCCGTAATCAGCAAACCAACAATTGTACCCGATTCTTCGGCTTGTAAATCCGAAATCGCCTTGTGTCGACTCATTTTTTCGGCAAGACGCTCGTTGATTACTTCACTCATATCTGGAATTTCTCTGCTCATTTCATGGGCTCCGTCAACTGGAGCAACTTGCGGATTTCCCAGCAAAAGCGTCAATGCAACTTCAAGGTCGTCGTCAATCGCGTGTTCCAACCTGCATGCGGTTTCGTGCGTGTTGCCTTCAAACGGAATTCGCTCGAGTAAGACCTCTGCAAGCCTGTGTCTGCGCTTTATCATTTGACCGTGCTTGAGACCCTCTAGAGTGAGCTTTGCACCTTTGTATCGCTCATAATCGATGTATCCTTTTGCGGAGAGACGCTGAATCATCTCAGTTGCTGAAGCGGGTGAAACACCGAGTCGCTCTGCGATATCGCCGGTTCTTACTCTTGTGTTGGCATTTTCACCGTTTTCTTCATAAAACTTGTACATCGTCTCCAAGTATTGATCTTCAAATTCTTGAAAGTGGCCGGCCATGTCCCTCCCTAGAACTTCTGAACTTCAAGAGTTTCTCTTTAGTTTTTTATAACAGAAAAAACAACTGAGCACTGTGGACAACGAACAGAACCCTTGTAATTTGAAGGGACACGAAGTTTAGAAGGACATTCTGGACAGGATATTTCCACTTTCTCCTCAACGGTTTTTTTCACCGGTTCAACTTCCTCGATTGAATCCAACTCATCGTCAATATCAAACGCTTCTTCCGCTTCAACCTGAAACTTTTCGGAACAATCCGGACATCGAACGGTTCCAGAGTAATCTCCAGGGATGCGTAACGTTCTGCTGCAAGATGGGCAGGTCTTTTCGACGGTTTCTGGTTCTTTCTTTTCAACCGCAGGTTTCGATTTCTTTTGCTTGCTAGGCCTTGCGGGATCAGGTTTTTCGGATGAGGTGCCTCGCCTCAAATGGAGTATGAAAATCACAAAACAAGCTGCGGCAAGACCACCTCCAATCGCCACATAGGGGACCTCAAATGGTTTGTCTTGAACTTCAACAGGCTCTAACAAAAAACTTTGCTCGGCCTCAAGAATCGTGTCTCCAAACCGCCATTCCACATTGAGAAGCAGTTCGTTTGTGTACGGCGCTGCAAAAGTAAAATCAAGATTCCGAGAGGAACTCGACTGAAGTGCTTCAGTGGATGTTTCAGCAAGAATTCTTCCACTGCTGTCCATAAGATACAATTCACCAACAGGGCCTTGAACAGGGCCGGTGTTCTGCAAATTTACAGTCACAGTCACGTCTTGTCCCTGCAAAGGTTGTTGGGGAAGCGGTATTGAATCAATGCTGAAGGAATATGCAGCAACAACACTCTGATACGACGATGAGGCGATGTAACTGCTGGATGTTGAACTCCAACCGATGGGTTCCATTCTCAAAACAACCGTATTACCTGGTATTTTGCCGAGCGTTGTTTGACCGGCTACTGTTCCCGATCCAAGCGTTACAATCTGTTCGTTGACAAATGTATCCGTGCCTGAAACCCTGTAGCCGTATCGAAGTTTAACTTCCCTATCGAGACCATCGCTAATGGACACATTCCAGTGAAGCGTGACGCCTGTTGCATCCACCTGAGCATCGACATCTGCGAACATCGCTTGAGGCGTTCGTATTGTTAATGTCGAAATCCCTTCAAGTCCAGCCAATACAAGACCGTCTTGAGACACGACACTCCAGCTGAGATTGTGAACACCTGCTTCCAAATCGGAAACTACAACCTCCAGTTCACCTGCGGCACCTGGATCTAGGACAAGCTCTTCACTGACATGTTCATCATCTCCGTTGACAATGCGAAGTTGTGCTGTGCCTGAATCATCGCCTTGATTCTTGAGAATAAAGGACGTCTGTACACCATCTCCGACGTGCCACGGACCACCACTGATCGAGAGGCCACTTGACCCTGCTTCATCAAACACGGCGGACGCTAGTCCTTCAAGCGAGAAGGTCACCAACGTTTCATCAGACTGATTTCTGTCGCCCCCAAGTTGACATTCAAGAACACCGGGCCGTGCATAGATGTCGAAAAGATCCGACTGGTCCTGTTCCACATCCAATCCGAGGGATGAGTTGTAAACTTGCTCTCCAAGGAAATCGCAACGCAAATGGCCATCAAATGAACGTTCTCCATTTTCATTTGATGAGGATAGATTGAATTGGATTAAGTCACCAGAAGCAAAAGATTGCGTTACAAGATCGATGCTCAAATCCACGCTCGGTAGGGGAGGGGGCCCGACATCCGCAGAATCAACGAGTTCCGCGCTCGTGTTGTTGATCGACATTTCAACGTTTAACAATCCCTCCACAACACGTGAGGATGAAAAATAATTCACCACATGAGTTGTTAAGGCATCGATTGTGATGTCTGCGAAATAAACCGTTTCGTTCCAACTTGCTTGGCTAACGTTGAGAACGATAGAAGCAACTTGTGGAGTTGCGCCTGTGTTTTCAATTGGAATTTCAAGAATGAGATGATCCCCTTGCCGAATCGTAGCGTTTGATGTGAATGCACCGCTCTCATCAGCACCTGAATACGTTAGAGCATTCAAGCCCACGAATTGAACATTTTCAGGCCCATCAGCCTGAACAGAAATCTGTATAGGAAGCACACATAGCAACAACGCAACCAAGAGCGTGGTTGTGAAACGGTTGCGCAACTCCTCCATACAGCAGTTCAAACTGTGGAGGTTTTTGAGCATGATGTCGAACAAAGACATGACGGGAGGTTTATTCATGGTTGCAGAGTGGGCGGTTTACATGACGCCTGAAGAACTCTTGGCCATCACGCCTGAGTTGTTAGGCAAAGCCATCCTCCACCGAAGGGAAAGGCTCGCTGCGGAGATACCCGAGCAGCTTGATGCACGAAGTGACGAGCTCACAGAAGCAGCAGCCATGGCACGTTCAGCAAAATCCAAACGTGACGATGTCAACAAGAAAGTGGCATCTCTGAAAAAAGAACGAAACGATGCACAAGCCAAGGCAAAGGCTTTGTTCGTCGAAGCAAGCGAGATTCGGGAAACAACACCACAGCAAAAGGGTGATACGAAACCAGAGCCTGAATGGGCAAAAGATCGATTGCAACAACGCCTCGACGCTCTAGATCTCTCTTTGCAAACCAATTGGGGGACCCATGTAGACGAACGCTCGACCCTCAACGAAATGAAGAATCTCATTCGAAAGCACGAAGAATGGGTTGATTCTAGAAAAGAAAAATTTGCTGACATCAATCGAATGAAAGAACTGCGTGAGGAGGCAAAGAAACTCCTTGACACTGCGGACAAAGCGCATCAAGCGATGGTTCAACTGCATGACGAGAACCAGATTTTTCACGAAACATACATCGAAAACGAGCAGAAAAGAAAACACGCTGATGCACGAACGACGAGATTAGCGCAGGCCTTGGATGAAAGTCAGCGAGGTATCGACTTCTGGAAGAATTGCTTGGAGCACGGTTTTCACGAATTGCTGGTTGATGCCCAACGGGTACGAGAGGGTGGTAAATCCACCCGTGCTCTGGCACGTGAGCGGCGCCAACAAGACAAAAAAAGTGGTGAAGAAGAATGAGTGTTTGCACCACAACAGGCCTCTCCAAAGATCAGCAGGAACGCTGGTCTTACCTCTACAAACACCTCATTGAAGAAATTGAAATCCCCGATTTGGCGAATATCGACAAGGACATTATGGACAAATTGGATTCTGATTTCAACAAAATGTTCAAGAAAATTGGCGATGCAAAAGCCAAAAGTAGAGAATCGCTTACTAAACACTTGAAGGGAGTTATCTTCCGTAGATTCGGAAAAAATTCCATGCTTGAGGCATTTGGTTCCAGCGTCACCAATCTCTCGATTGGCACAGGTGACCTCGATTTGTGCCTCTCCTTCAAGAACAAGACACCAAGAAAGGTCCTCAGGAAACTATCTGGCTTATTTCATGAGGAAGGCATGGAAGACATCAAAGTGATTCCAAAAGCTCGAATACCCATCGTAAAATTCAGAGACCCGCGTTCTGGTTTGGATGTTGACATCTCAATGGACAACCGTCTTGCAATCTACAATTCGATGATGATGAAATCCTATGCGCAAGAAAAACGGCTTCAAAAATTGGTCCAGATGGTCAAGTATTGGGCAAGCCGCCGTGGAGTCAACAACGCTTTCGAAGGAACCCTTTCCTCTTATGCTTGGACATTGTTATGCATCCAACATGCGCAACTGGTTCAACCTCCTCTCGCTCCAAATCGACAACATGAAAACGCCTCTAAGCCCATCTCATTTCTTGGCACGACATACGATGTTGGATTCAACGATGATGCCTACGCATCGAAAAACGCACAAACGCTTGCCTCATTGTTGGTCAGTTTCTTTGATCGATTTGCAACGCGTTGGGATTGGGACACCATGGTTGTATCGATTCGTTCAGGCAATCCGCTCTCTACCAAGGAAAAGAAGTGGCAGCAAACGGGACCGTTGCCGCTTGAGGTTGTTACGGGTGCAGAAGATGGAATGATGGCTCATGTCATGCCTATTGAGGACCCATTCGACCATGAGCACGATCTTTCCCGAGTGCTTCGCGCAGAGGGTGCAATGTCCATACAAAACGAGTTCATGCGGGCGATTCAACTGATATCGGAAGGAGCGTCATGGCAAACAATTTGCGAACCAGTAATCGATATCGATGAAGAACCTGAAGACTTGTTTCATGATTTGAGAAACGTATCAAGAGATGAAATTACAACGCGCCTTGAAACAATGCAGACCAACCTCGAAACCGTTGAGAACCAGATCCGTAGCCTTGTAGAGGAACGTCAAAATTCCAAGGAACTGTTGGATTTGCTTCGTGGAGGATTGAAAGAAACACGAATCGCCAAGTCCGATCGGCAGCAGATCTTAGCTGAACTGCGCCCATTGAGTATGAAAGTTCAAGAAATTCGAGAAGTTCGTGACGGAATAAATCAAAGAATTGCCATCCCAACCAAACGAATCAAAGAAGAACTGTTGCGTATGTTCGACAAACTTACCTCCGAGGTTGACGTCTTCAATGCACCAAGTCTAGGGGTTGAGAGAGGTGATTTTGCTTATTTCTTTGAACTTCAGGCAATGTACGAGGCATCACTCCAATCAAATCAGGCACATCAAGATTTTATTCGCCTTCGTCGTGAACAGAATGAAGAATACCGAGCCTTGAAGAAAACAAGAAGAAGGGAGACAGACATTCTTGAACAATTGATTGAAAGCAACCCTGCACTTGAAGGCATTCACTTGAATCCTAAGAGTGTGCGAGAATTCCAGAAAAACGCCAAATTGCTCCAACGCTCCATTAACGAGCAATACACTACGAAACACGAACTTCGACGAGAAATAGGCCGTCTAGAGGCTTGGCAGCGTATTTCAAGCAAAAAACAACGCAACAATGCGCGACGTATAGACAACCATCAAGCAAGACCGAGACGTCAACGTGCCCCAGAAGTAAACATAAATGAGGTCCGACAGAAAGCTTCGAGTGGAGATTCCTTATCCTTGAACGAACTGGATGCATTGCTCTCAAAGGGAGGAATTGCAAGCATCGGTTCCAGTGAAGCAAAAAAATCTCAACAAAAGCAACGTCAATCAAAGAAGCGAAATTCACAGCGCATTGACATCCGTCAAGGACGAAGACGTGGCCGCAAAGAAACAAGGAAGTGATGTTGTGGTTGCGGGGTGGCGTGATGGCCTTTCCCCTTCTCAACTTTCTCTTGAATGGGTGCAAGCCGTTCAGCACCTGTTCCTCGAGGGGACTGGAGAAGAGTACTTCATTGGATCAATACAAACATTGCCCGTACCATCTTGGGATGGAAATCTTATGCTTTTGGATTCAGAAAACATGGTTCCAAACGCAATGCGAGGACTTTTGTGGACAACACCGTTCAAGCAAGATACCGTCCGTATTGTTTCGTTTGTGCTCGATTCGGGTGCACGGGGAAAGGGTTGGGGTTCGATGGCCTGGAACATGCTTGCTGACAAAGTTCTCCCTTTGGGTTATTGTAATGTGCAGTTGGAGGTTCGTGCTACAAACAGTCGTGCCATTTCATTCTATAGAAAAAGAGGTTTGGTAATCGCTCAAGAACTTCACAACTATTACCGCCAAGGTATGGGGTACGTCATGCATGGAAAGCTGCAACCGTACCATCCAAACAATGATACACCCCAACAATGAGTTTGTTTTGTGCAAGAAACGCTTGACGCACTTCGTGAAATTCCCCATGTGATTTCAGTTGAATTCCTCGATAAGGAAAACAACAATACAGGACTTTCTTTTCAACAACTCAGTGCTTTGCTCAACAAAAAGAGCCGGTTGACGCTTATTGGTAAAGACGGATGTGCGGTTTTCTTTGAAAATAAATCTTCGATTTTCTTGATACGGACAGAAGCAAATGTCAATCTCGGTGCCATCGATTTGCTCATCGATTCACTCAAAAAGAGGGCCTAAAACGACAAGCCCTTGCGGCCCGACGTCAACCGCTTGCTTTTCCATTGCATGACGAACATGACGCATCTTCTCAACTTGCAATGTCCGAACCAATTTTCCATTTCGATGATCCATTCCCATATTGATAACAGCATCAGCCAAGAAGCCTTCATTACCCTGCAATTCCGCATGATTTCCGATGTTGCGTTCCGTAATTAGGAACACGTTGAGGTTCATTGATCGAAGAAAGTCAAAAAATGAAAACATCTTCTTTCGCATTGCCTCATCAACCGTTGTGAGTGAATAGATTGCACCCAGAGAATCCAAAACGAATGTTGTGAACCGATCACCATGTGTTTGCTTGAAGTGCTCGATCATTTTTCTTGTAAATTTAAGATAATCCATATCCTCATTTTCTCTTCGTAATTCCGTGAAATCCGTCACTTGTAGGTTCATAGGTAGTTGCAATCCAAGACTTGCGGCATTGCGCATCAGCGAGTCGACCGTTTCTTCGACTGTGCAGTACAATCCGAATTCACCAGTTCTGTTGAGATGGTTTGTCAAGAGCGTTAAGCAAAATGAAGATTTCATCGACCCCGGCGGCCCGGTTATGAGACTGATGTACGGTGCGTGAAAATCGGATTGTACCACGCGCTCCATCCCTTGTAGGCCACCCAGAAACAATATCTCACCAATACAGAGGAACTTCTTGATGATTTTGAACATTCCTTTTCGTTGTGTTAGAATCTATTTGCTGGAGTGAAGGGGTTATATGGGCGTGATAGGTCCGTTGTTTGTGGCATATCCAAGGTTGCCACAGAACGGGAGTGAACACGATGAATGATTTCAAACAACTCTTTGAAGAACGACGCTCAATTCTTGACGATAAAGCGACCCAGCACCGTGAAGAAAGGGATTCATGGAATGAGAAAACCAAGGAATTGGTTTCCCAAAGAAATGAATTCAATGCAGAAGTTCGTGAATTGATTAAACTCTCCGATCAACAAAAACAAGTCCGGGAACAAATGAATCAAGTTGTACGTGAAAAGAAGGGCGTTCGGAATGAAGCAAGTAAGAAGGTCTCAGAAATACGAGACAAACTCCGCACCGACAAACCCGAGGAAAAACCAACCGAACGCGGACCAAGGGGACGTCGGGAACGCCCAATTACCTTGCAATCACTCCAGCGTGAATTTAGCCGCCTTGAACGTGAATTCGAGCGTGGAGAGCACACAGGAAAAAACGAAGGAAAGGTAATGAAGCGGCTCAAGGATCTCAACGCCAAGATTCGACAAATGAAAAAAGACCAGGAACTTCTCAATACTGAATCCAGTGAGAACCAAGAACTCACTGCAGCGCGAAAAGAACACGACGAAGCCCACCAATCCGTCCAAGAGGCAGCGGCGGCTGCACAAGAAGCGCACGATTTGATGATTCAGTGGGACCAAGAAGTCAACAAGCAACGTGAGCGCGCAAATTCCAAACACCGTGAATTGCGCAACACAAAACAGGAAGCCGACAAAGCACACCGATTCTACATCGTTTCACTGCGTTGTCTTCACTCGATTCAAGACATGATGCGAGCAAGACGCAGTGCAGAAGCTGGTGAAGGTGAACGCCCAGCAGCCCGAGTCGAAGTTCAAGATTTGATGAGCAAGTTGATGTCTGGAGACACGCTTACAACCGAGGAATTGATGGAATTGCAACGCTTTGACTAATGATGTTGCTGAATCGATGGTATCAAAGACCGTGATTGACGAGGAAAGGATGAGAACCATGCTTCAACGTGATGATATTGCACAAATCATCGAAGAGTACGACAGGATGAAACTCCGGATTGGGATGACCGCATCGCACTCTGCATTGGATATTTGTGATGGTGGAATCGAGGAAGGTTTTCCGACGGTTGCCTATTGTCAAGACGGACGTCACAAGACGTACGCCAATTACTTCAAAACAAAACGATCGAGCTCCGGACGTGTGCTTCGCGGCATGGTCGACAAGGCAATCGTTATGCCTTCATTCAACGATATCATGGATGAATCCATGCAAATTGAGATGAGAAAACGCAATGTTGTATACATTCCCAATCGATCGTTTACTTCCTACTCATCGATTGAGGACGTTGAAAACAAATTCAAAGTTCCTCTTTTTGGTTCTCGTAACATGTTGCGTATGGAAGAAAGAACAGAAGAACAAGATTACTATTGGATTCTGGACAAAGCAGGATTACCGTATCCTGAAGCGATTGAAAACCCAGAAGACATCGATTGTCTTGTTATCGTTAAACTTCACCACGCTCAGAAGAAGCTTGAGCGTGGTTTCTTTACTTGTGCTTCTTACGAAGAATACAAGGAAAAGTCAAGCGTTCTTTTGAAAGATGGAATTATTGACCAAGCTTCGCTTGATGGTGCTCGCATTGAACGCTATGTTATCGGCCCAGTGTTTAATCTCAACTTTTTTTACAGTCCACTTGCAGATGAGGGAGAAAAATTGGAACTTCTCGGCGTTGATTGGAGATTCGAGTCATCATTGGATGGACATGTCCGTCTGCCCGCCCCGCAACAAATGACAATGCCGGCACATCAAAAAATTCCAGAAATGACTGTTGTTGGCCACAATACTGCCACCATTCGAGAGTCGTTGTTGGAGAAGGCGTTTGAACTAGGAGAAAAATTCGTCAACGCAAGTAAGGAGCACTACAGTCCTGGAATCATTGGCCCGTTCTGCTTGCAGACATGCATCGACAAGGACATGAATTATTGGATTTACGACGTCGCTCCAAGGTTAGGTGGAGGAACCAACGTCCACGTCAGTGTCGGCCACCCCTACGGTAACGCTCTCTGGCGCCAACCAATGAGCAGTGGCCGTCGTATTGCTATGGAACTCCGAATGGCTGCTGAGCAAGACCGATTACTCGAAGTCCTCACGTGATTGCATCAAACCGCATTCGAATACTGCGCCGCTTCAAAATGCAGTTCAATTCAGTGGTTGAATTGAGGGAAATACTGCTTTGTATACATTGAAGCCTGTTCGGGCGTGTATCCTTGTGCGAGTAAACCGTTGTAGTATTCCATTGCAGGATCAGGTTGAACCGGCTGAGGGGCAGCGACCTGCGTATAAGTCTGATTTTGTACAGGTTGCTGATACGGATTGGTTTGAGCAAGGGGAACCGTCATTTGTTGCATCATTGGTTGTTGACTACCAAACGAGGCGATATCGATTGATTCTTCTTTCTTGGAACGTCGAGTCATCATGAATCCCAATCCTACGAGAACCAACACGATTGAAGCATACACAATGAGCATCAGCGGACTTGTGAAAAAGTTCTCTTCTTCACTCTCTACTTCTACCGGTTCGACGTACACATACGCTGTTGAATCGGTTATGTAGGCATCAGCGCCGTCTTCAATCGTCCAGTTTGCATCGGGGTCGGAATAACCATCGCGGTCCGTATCTGGGCAACCAAACCGGTCCTCAAACGATAAACCGTAAACAGTTGGACAAGCATCTCCTTGGAAACCATCAATTTCATCCCCGTAACCATCATCATCGGAATCAGACCACTGTGTTGATTCGAGGCGGAATTCGTCACCACCGTCAATAAACGTCCAACTCAACTCAGGGTCGGACCGTCCGTCGCCGTCCGTATCGATGCAACCAAGACGATCGAACGTTGAGTTCCCACCTATGTTTGGACATGCATCAGCATTCACTCCGCTCTGATTGTCACCGAAACCATCACCATCAACATCCGAGTGTTGCGTCGCTTCTGTAGGGAAGGCATCTTGCACATCCCACCAACCATCACCGTCGGAATCCGGACATCCGAGGATGCCGTTACGCCAACTGGTTCCAGGTTGCATCGGACAAGCATCTTGATCTTGGGCCCCATCAACAAAGATTCCTACCCAGTTTTCTGGCCGATCCGTCCATGAAGCGTTTCCGTAATTGTCACCAAAACCGTCCTCATCGAAGTCGCTCCATTGGGTCGAATCGCTTGGGAATGCATCCGCACCACTGTCGACGCCCCAATCCTCTGTCGGTGTTGAGTAACCATCACCATCAGCATCGACACAACCGTAGCGGTCCGCCGTTGATGTACCCGGTGTTTGTGGACATGCATCGGCAGGTGTACTTCCAAGATTGTCGCCAAATCCATCATCATCGAGGTCGCTCCAAACCGTTGGGTCCATTGGCATATCATCAATCGAATCGGCCCAACCATCGCCGTCCTGATCGGGACAAGCGTTCAATCCGCCTTCTGTTGAATTTCCCGCCTCAGTCGGACAATCATCGGTTGTATCCGACCAGAGGTCACCATCGGAATCAATGCATCCGTCTGTACCGAGACTGGATGTTCCAACAACCGTAGGACAATCGTCTGCAGCGTCCTCAAAGCCATCGTTGTCATCGTCCAAGTCTTCATCCGAATCTCGGCAGCCATCACCATCAGTGTCGGTTGTTGTATCCGAAACCCATGTTGGTCGTGGAGGAGAATAACTGGTGCGTGGACAGGCATCGTCTGCATCTTGCACACCGTCATTGTCATCGTCGAGGTCTTCGGTGGAATCGTCTTTGCACCCATCGTTGTCCCAATCGGTCGAAGATGCAGGGTCATTGAAATCGCGATCACTGGTCCAATTGAATTCACCATTTCTTGGGCAATTGTCTGGGAAGCTGTCCGTCAGTCCATCGTTATCGTCGTCGGAGTCACAAGCATCCCCCTCTGAGTCACCGTCTGTATTGGCTTGATCAGAATTTGGAACTGTCGGACAATTATCGGGTGCTGAATCCACGACTCCATCACCATCGGTATCAATCAGTCCTGCTGGATCAAAAATCCAAGCAAAGACATCGCGGTAACCTCCAGATGTGACCGAGACTCCTTTGTGCGTCATAGAACCGGAGAAAGCCCCTGCAGCACCAACGTAATCTGAATTGTTTACATCCATAGCCCAAACGTAATCGTATTGTGATCCTCCAATCTTTTCAATCCAATTGACCGAACCAGTTGTGGAGAGACCAACGGCAAAACCGTCGTCGTTTGAGTTTGAAATCGATTTAGAACCCGCTGTAAATGTTGAGCCAAGGGAACCACCGTAAACAACACCACCGTTTGAGGTTACAGCAAGCGCTCGCGGTTCGTCGTATGCGTTTGTGCCTGAAACGAGTGCCCAACTGTTGGCTTGGTTCACAGCACTCTTTGCAACAAAGATATCGTTACCACCGTAACTTGCGGTTGCAGTCCAACCTCCACTGGTAATTGTTCCATCAAAAGTCCCAGCCATGAACGTGTTCCCACCTCCATCGACGTGGATTTTCAAGACTGCAGTAATTTGGCCACTCGTTCCAATCCCTGTCGTGCCAACCACACCTCCATTAGCATCAATATCGACAAGAACGGCGTCAAGATTTCCATTTGCTATGTATGTGTTGGCTCCCCACTGGGAGACGCCGTCTGTTGACGTGGCCAATTTGACACCGCCTGATGGTGTACCCGCCATATCAAAAACTTGGTCCGTACCAATTCCACCTCCATTGATGACCCAGTTGAGTGTACCCATGTTCCCGTCAAATTTTCCAATAAAGACGTCACGGCTTGTTGCATTTATGCTCTGGCCACCAAAATCGGTTTCACCACTAAACTCACCCGAGACAAACAGATCGCCCATCATATCAACGGATAACGACTTGGCTCTGCTGAATTCTCCAGAACCGTTCACCAAAGTTGTGAAACTCGTGGCCCACATCCAATTACCCATTGGGTCTGCTTTCGCAACAAACCCTTCGAGATGATATCCAGAGTTGAGGTTTGTAATAATGGTATTTGGACCTGGTGGACCAAATGCAATTTCTCCGTAAAAATAACCGCAAACAAAAATTTCCCCAGCCATACCAACAGTAACGTCGGTGAGTATCGATAGACCGCCACTGCCAATGCTGTGGTCAGCGCTTATGAATCCAGTCCAGGACCCTTGGTCATCCATCATTGCTAGGAAGAATTCACCATATCCAATCGAATTGAAGGGAGAGGTTGTAGAGAGCGTATGAGTCCCATAGGTCAATGTCGAGTTTGTCCATTCCGACATTCCCACAACCCAGCCGCCATTTGGAAGGGCTACGATGTGTTCTCCATCTTCGTTGGCTTGACCAGACCCTGTGGCAAGAATTGTACTGGGTGCAGAACGGCTACTTGTCAAGAACGATTCTGGCGATTCGTCAAGTTCCGTAACCTTCTTTTCAGCATTTGGGAACTGTGGTAACGCTACAGAACCAAGCATTATGGAGATGAGGAAGACAGCACAGAGTCCGTTCAAGTGTTGGCGCATGGTTAGGCTATGGCCTTAACAGACATCAAGCCTTTCATTTGTCGTTTGAGTAAATCAAGCCAAATTGTCATCAAGTTGCAACAATTCGCTATCTCCTGCATCGAGAACGCAAATCGTTGAGATACTGAACGGCTTACCGCACGCAACACCAAGTTCTCGATTGACAATCAGGGCTTGATGTACGGTCACTTCAGGATGACGTGCTCGAAGTTCATCGATGTACTCGGGTTGGCAGTTCGCTGCGAGCAAAACAAGACGAGCGTCCCCTCGTGCGCAGGCATCAAGGGTTTGACGTTGTCCAAAAAGTAAGCTCCCCGTTGTGATTGCAGTTTTTAATTGTCGACTTAAATCCATATTTCTTCCTCCATTCTCCACACGTGTTTCTCATGGTTGGAATCATTCCTCTGGGATGTAGAACAACTCAACACTTCCTGTTCCAAGTGAAATGGGTTGTCCAACAATGATGTTCTCAGCAACACCGGTAAGTCGGTCGGTTTCTCCAATGATACCTGCCTTTAGAAGATGGTTGACCGTAACTTCGAAGGCTGCACGAGCAAGAATACTGTGCTTTGTACCCGAAACACCGTGTCGACCGATCGCTCGTACTTCTCCTTCTGAAGTCATAACATCAGCAACCATCAACAGGTGGCGGACATCGACTTCAAGTCGAGCACTGAGCAGCGTTGATTCAAGTTCATTGATAATGGCTTGACGCGCTGCTTCAATACCCAGATAGTTGAAAATTTCAATGATGTTGTTGGTGTAA
This sequence comes from uncultured euryarchaeote, assembly GCA_937894115.1. Lineage (GTDB taxonomy): Archaea > Thermoplasmatota > Poseidoniia > Poseidoniales > Poseidoniaceae > MGIIa-L2. The sequence continues at coordinate 31,029 of CALBFP010000303.1, read as the reverse complement.
GTTCGGGTTCGGTCAATGGTTTCGATTTCACTGACCCGTGAGAGATTCGAACCAATGGTCGAGAGGTAGTATTCCTCTTTTTTATCATCGTATTGGACGTTTGCACGCTCAATTCCTGGTACGCCTTTGAGCCGTAGGTCACGAATCTTCTCTTCGAGTTGCAACAACATGGTATACGACGGTGGATTCTCTTGCAAATCAGCAAGATCTTCTTCGCTTGAAACACCGGGTATGATGGTCAAAACACCGGGATTCTTGTCTTTGTCAGCCTGTACCAACGTTCGCAATGCACGCTCAAGCTTGTCTTTGACTTCATTACCCGTCATGTTTTTCTGCTTCAGAAGGCCTTTGTTGAGTTTCAAAACCAAGCGGCGTTGGGCAACATCGGTCTCGATGTTAGCGATGTTGGCTGTTGTGGTGACCTCAAGAGCGGCTGCTAATTTTTGAGCTTCGGTTGAAGAGTTCATTTTTTCACCCTTCAAGCGAATGATCATCGTTGGAGTGCTTGGAATCTTTCGTGCGTCAACAATCTCAATGATACGAGGTAGACCTTGCGTTACGTTAACCGTCGCAACACCTGCATAGTGGAACGTACGCATGGTCATCTGTGTTCCTGGTTCACCAATGGATTGTGCGGTGATGATCCCAGCTGCTTCGAAGGGGTCGATGCTTGCTTTGTCCAAAGCATCGTAGGCGTCTGCGACCAGTGTGGAAGCCTGCTTCTTCGTCAATTTCTTGATGTTACGATCGTGGATGGCAACGGTCATGTCGTGAACAATTTTGTCACTGAACCGGTTTGTTCCTAGGTCGTCGATGGCTGCTCTGAGGGACTTGTAGACTGGGTCTTTTGCGAGTTCATCCTCAAACGAACTGATTTTTTTATCCATTTTATAGGAATCGAGATCTGCTGCAATCTTAGCACGCGAGCGTGTTCTTGTACTAACACGTCGTTTGAGGCGAACGTTGGTTGTAGGCCCGGTAGCTTCGGAGCCGGCAGCACGATTCTTCTTGAGAGCCCCTTCGATGGTGTCTCGAATCGATCCAGCAGTCTCAGAATCCGTTTCGCAAACTTGAGCGATGTCTTGTGCGGAGAGAACCTTGACGTCATCCCACTTTCGATCATTCGCAAGTGTATGAGCGAAGTTCTCAGCGATGCCCAAATCCATGAGCTTCTTCTTGGTTGCACTCTTAACGACCATCAGACCTCACCTCCATCATGGAATTCTTCGACATCATCCCATGCTCCGAGATCATCTTCGCGCTCTTCCTGTTCGATGCTTTCGCGAGTGTCTTTGGTTCCACCTTGTGTACCGAGGGCACCATCGATGATGACATCGATGTTGAAAGCAGCACCGTGCACGCCACGGCTTGGATCGATTCCATCCTCACCGTAAGAGAACTGAATGATGCGGTTCGCTGTGTTTCGAACCGAAAGCATGTCGTCGTTGAACACCTTCAAATCGTCCATGGCGTTAATCAGTCGACGTTGCATGTATCCCGACTTCGATGTACGGACAGCGGTATCGACCAGAGACTCGCGACCTGAAACCGAGAGCATGAAGAACTCTGTAGGTTCGAGACCGCGCTTGAATGAACCTGAAATGAATCCACGGTCCTGTGCTCCACGTCCACCGCGCTTGAAATGCGGCAGAACCCGTTCATTGTATCCTCGCTCAAGGCGCTTACCACGTACCTTCGCTTGACCGATTGAACCAGCCATCATGTTGAGGTTGTCCATGGAACCGCGAGCACCAGAAATTGCCATGTTCACTGCAGCGTTGGTCGAGCCGGATTGGTTCAATTCATCCTTTGCTATGTCACCAGCAGCTTGTTTTCCTTCATCGAGCATAACCATGATGTTCTCCTCAAGAGTTTCTCGCATGGTTCGTCCGGGTCGGGGCTCATACACCCTCGGGTCGCCCTTGGCTGCCTCAAACCGTTCAAGCTCTTCTTCGACGAGAGCACGTGCAGTTTCGTTGGCTTGATCGATTGCTTCAAGTGCTGTTCGACTCAAATCTTCGTCATCGATACCTGTTGTGAATCCGAGTGAAGTGCAGGCTGCAATCGAAAGTCGAGTAAAATCGTTGAGGAACTGGGCCCCTTTCTCCGAACCATTGCTCTGCACAATTGCATCGAGGAGGCGTCCGTCTTCAGCACCGATGGCTCGCTTGTCGAGTGTTCCTACTACGTTACCGTCTTTGACGTGAACTTCATCACGGCTCCGAGACATAAAGCGGAGGTTAATGTTGTCAGGAACGATGAGTGAAATGAGGTCTTGACCTCTAAATGCATCATTACCCTTTTCATCTTTGACGATTTCAGGAAGTGCTCCCGTGTAGTCGATGCTGCCAAGCATTTCAAGACCGTGTGCTTTGGAAACCAAAGTACCTGGGCGAGAAAGAAGGTATGCACCAGAGATGTGATCGTGAATACCTCCAATGACGGCTCCACCGTAGCGAGGAGTCAGGATGTGTTCCTGTACGCGCATCAAGATTTTTGCTTCGGCACGAGCTTCTTCGGACTGAATCACGTGAAGGTTCATTTCATCACCGTCGAAATCGGCATTGTATGGAGTACAAACTGCAAGATTGAAGCGGAATGTGTGACCTTCCATGACACGAACCTCGTGTACCATCATAGACATTCTGTGAAGTGATGGTTGTCGGTTGAAGATTGCCACATCACCATCGATGAGGTGGCGCTCAACTTGCATTCCTGGTTTCGGGTTGCCGCGTATGTCAACGGTTGAAAGTCGGTCTTCGATTGGCGTTGGCATACCGAAGTCGTCAACAGGGCTGTTGCAGTGAGGGCAACAAACGTCCAAATGCTCTGGGAACGGCTCTGGGTCAGGGTTGTCAGCCTGTGCAAGTTCATGCATCCAACGGTAGTGAAGAACCGCTCGTGGGTCCGATTCAGGAAGTGGGTGTCCGTATTCATCTTCACCACGAAGATTTCGAAGTGTGGCTTCATCGTCAACCACGTAAGTGGATTCAGAGATGTGACCGGTTGAACCGTCCTCACCGAGCGGTCGAACTTCACGAACGACCAAACCCGGAAGGAAATTCGGTGCTGGAAGCACCGAGTGAAGGTTGAAGGCTTCACCGTGATAGAGACCTGCTTGATCGATACCACATTCGGGGTTGTGACATCGGAATCCGGCGTTGATCAGTCGACTGCGAGGGTTGATTCGAACGCGTCGGCCGTCTCCACGCACGATGTAGTTAACACCAGGGTGAACATCGGGGCCACGGAGAATCATCTGTCGCATCTGCTCGCGGTTTCGGAGTGTGACACGGATTGGAACCGTCAACTCCTTGGCAACCTTGACCGGGACACCGACTTCGTTGACCCCGAGGTATGGGTCAGGAGAAATGACGGAGCGCGCACAAAAGTTGACACGCTTTCCAGAAAGGTTCGATCGGAATCGTCCCTCTTTGCCTTTCAGTCGCTGTGTTAAGGTTTTGAGTGTACGTCCCGAACGGTGTCGGGCAGGTGGAACACCTGACGTTTGATTGTCGAAGTAGGTGGTTACGTGATATTGCAACAACTCCCAGAGATCTTCAACAATCAGTTGCGGTGCGCCAGAGTCGCGGTTTTCTTGTAAACGTTGATTGATTCGTAGAACATCCACCAACTTGTGTGTCAAGTCGTCCTCCGAGCGGTCACCACTGTCGAGGGTAATCGATGGTCGCACGGTGATAGGTGGAACAGGTAGAACCTTGAGAACGGTCCATTCCGGCCGATTTTGTTTGTCCATGCCAATGAAAATCAGGTGCTCATCGGGGATGCTTCCAAGCCACTCTCGTACATCACGAGGATTCATTTTGCGCTCTGTTTCCTTTCCACCGGTACCGATGTTCTCGGTTTTCTCTTTGAACGTGGTTGGCTTATCCAGTCGAATTTCTCCTTGCGTTTCACCACAGTGCATGCATGTTCGTCGATTTTTAGCTGAAGCGACCTTCTCCACTTCTTTTATGATGCTCGAAAATTCCGTTGAACCAACACCGTGCTTGGTGATGATGTCTTTGATTCGAGAACGGTAGTAATCTTGTTCAGAGAGTTCTGGGTTGGATGGATGCGTCTCTTTTGCTGAGTGTAGGAGTACCTGACTGCAAGCCTTACATGTGGATTTCAATGCGGTTTTAATCAGGTTCACAAACCCGATGTGGATGACAGGAAGTTCAAGTTGTATGTGTCCAAAGTGTCCAGGTGATTCGTCGTACTTGCAATTGTCCGTTGGACACACAAGACCGGGTTCGATAACGCCCATATGGGGGTCCATCAGTCCTTGGCGGTAGGCATGCCCGTCGTCTTTGTAGGTGTCGGGCGTCTTGACTTCCACAGAAGACATCTTTCTGATTTCAACAGGATCCATCAGACTGAAACGTATTTGAGCAATTCGCTTTGGAATCAATGTGGTTTTTCGACTCATCTTCGGTCCTCCAGTTCTAGTCGCATGGCAACGCCAAGACTTTTCATTTCGTCAAGAAGGAGTTTGAAAGCATACGAGGTTTGTACCTTGTAGACTTCCGCACCATCTCCGTGAACAGGGCTCACGTATGTACGACGTTTCGGGTCGTACCACGCTATGTGTCCCGATTGGGCACATACGAACATGTCGATTCCATCGGATTCATCGAGGAGACGATCTTTAATCACCATCGAAGCACCGTGTGCGATGAGACAATCACGTTCCATCTCACCAAATCGTAGACCACCTTGTCGTGCACGACCTTCTGTCGGCTGACGTGTGAGAATTTGAACACGACCGCGAGAGCGAGCGTGAATCTTTGAACTGACCAAGTGGTGAAGACGCTGGTAGTAGATGCATCCAACAAAGATGTCAGCAGGGTAAGCTTCTCCAGTTTCGCCGTTAATCATTGTCTCTCGCCCTGTATGAGCAAGCCCATTGCGGACCAAACCGTCTCGAAGGCTGCTTTCTTTTTCTCCTCGGAAGGCGGTTCCATCGATTCTACGGCCTTCCATAGCACCTACTTTACCGCCGATCATCTCAAGGACGTGAGCAACAGTCATTCGTGATGGAATGGCGTGAGGGTTGATGATCAAGTCGGGCACGACTCCATCTCGAGTGAACGGCATATCTTCAGGTTCAACAAGCCGTCCAATAACTCCCTTTTGTCCGTGTCGTGAAGCAAATTTATCTCCGACTTCTGGTACCTTGTGACTTCGGACCATGACTCGAACCAAGCGGCCTGAGTTGTCCGATTCCGTGACGTATACGTTGTCAACCCATCCCATCTCACCGTGACGGACGAGCATCGATGATTCTCTTCGCTCTTGAGCCATGAGGAAAGCACCGCTGTTGGATTCTTCCAAAAATCGGGGAGGACTGGTCTTACCGACGAGTACGTCTCCACCCTGAAGGAATGTTTCAGGACGAGGTAGACCGTCGTCTTCGAGGTGTGAGTAAGCTTCAACTGGCTTCAATCCTTTCACTTCGGTCAGTTTGTTGCCAGGCTTTTCGATTTCCTCGACTTGTCCGCCTGGGAAACGACGACGTTCTGCGTTGTAGGTTCGATTGAATGTCGAGCGGCCAAGCCCACGGTCTACGGAAGCACGGTTCATGATGACCGCATCCTGCATGTTGTAACCGTGAAGGGACATGATTGCCACGATGAAATTCTGGCCACCTGGTCGCTCGTCGAAGTTCGTGGTTCGCATTGCATCGGTTCGAACAATGGAACGGTGTGGGTAGTGCAAGATGTGCGCCCGCGTATCAGGCCTCAACCGATAATTTGCGCTTGGAAGGCCAAGCGATTGCTTGACCATCGCTGTACCACCGGTGACACGTGGAGTTGAGTTGTGTTCAGGGTATGGAATGAGTGAGGCACAGACACCGAGAACAAGTTGTGGATCAATTTCGACGTGGGTGTGTTCGGACGAATACAGCAAAGGAACGTCGAATTTAGCAACTTCCATGCTACCGTTTGGCATTCGAACCTCTGCTTCCAAGGAAGCGAATTCCACACCCGGCTCTCCGAGGTTGATCCATCGGATGTTCTCATGGGTTACCGGTCGGCCTGCGAGCGGTCCTTCAGGTACATTTTCGGGGAGGACGAAGGGACGTGGAGCGATGTAGAGATCTTCCTCTTCCTCAGCATCGACCCATTCAACAATACCGTCAATGACCAAGTCACGGAACGTAATGTTACCAGCTGCTAAGTCAGCCAAGTGGCTGTTTTCAAGTCGGGGCGCCCCGTCGTAGAGAATGAGCAATGGTCGCAGAATTCTGCCTTTGTCGGTGTTGATGAAGATGTCTCGGTTTTCTGTATCGTGACGGATGGATACCTCGGATGGAATCGTTCCACGCCTTCTGCTGTTCTTGAACTGAGAAAGAAGATTCTTTCCGTTCTTATGCATACCGTAGATGTCACCGTTAACGTGAACTCGATCGCCGTCGGTCCAGTCTTTGGGTTGATAAACGTCGAGTTCATCAAGGCGCTCTCGAATTTCCTGTGGATCAATTTCTTCAGAGATGTCGACCATTTGAGCCGCATTCTTTACCAATCCACAATTTTGACCTTCAGGTGTCTCGTTTGGACACAGACGGCCCCATTGCGTTGGGTGCAAATCTCGAGCTTCAAAATGCGGTTGACTGCGAACCAGTGGCGAGGTCACTCTTCGCATGTGCGAAAGCGAAGCGAGGTAAGTTGTTCGGTCGAGCAATTGGCTCACACCAGAACGACCGCCTACCCAGTTACCGGTTGCTAGCGCGTGCAGAATCTTGGAAGAGAGAACATCCGGTCGTAGGCAGGAGGTTATTTTGAGTTCACGCTTTCGATTGTGATGTCGCTCGAGTTGATATTTCAAATCGCGAGCGAGTTGTCCTGATGACACACGGAACAAGTCTTCGATAAGGTCACCTGCCAAACGAACTCGCTTGTTTGCGTAGTGGTCCTTGTCGTTGGGTTCTTTATCGTTCAAAGCCATCTCAAGAACTTGGCGTACGATACGCCCGAGGAAGATTGCTTTCTTCTTACGATCTTCAGGTTGATCGCCGAGATGTGGGAGCAGCTCTCTGTCCAAAAGTTGGTTGACCCGTGCCTCTCGGTATTCCTTTTGTTGACCTGCAGCGAATTTCTTTTGCAGCCATTCGTATGCCTCAGGTTCGCTCTTTACGTAAAATTCCTCGTTGTCGTTGACTTCGTTGATGTTGGCGACGATGAATTTGAAGGTCTCTTGAGGTCCTGAGATTGCTGTGAATATCTCTTGATCGTTCTCGATACCCAAAGCTCGCATAAGCAGCACAACAGGAATTGGTGTGGTACCCGCAGTGCTGACTTTTACCATCAACATTCCATCTCGGCGCTTTTCCACCGTAAGCGGTTTGCGCATTCCGTTCTTCTGTGAGAAGATTTTCGCTACTTCTGTTCGCTTCGCGGTTCGCTTGTTGATTTCTACTGTGACTCGATTCGGAGCAAGGTCTTCCATCGAGATGAGAACTCGTTCTGTTCCGTTGATAATGAAATAACCACCAGGGTCGAGAGGATCTTCTCCCTTTTCACGAAGTTTTTCTGCGAGTGTAGCGGCGTCATCGGGTGATTTTGAAGGTTCGAGAAGGCGATCAGCGATGTGACTTGGGTGGAGGTGGCACCTTTTCGAGCGGACCATAATTGGGATAGCACCAACTTGCACGTCTTTTTCTGGGAAGGTGGCTACACCGTTCTTCCAGATTGTAAAATCGATGGTGACTGGAGATTGATAGGTTAATTTTCGAAGACGGCATTCCATTGGCGAGGCGTTGTGATACGAGCCGTTTGCTTCACGAATATTGGGAGCTCCGAGTTTGATGTTTTTCATTCGAATAACAATTTCTTGGTCTGCGACGTCGAGTTTGATGTAACCGCCGTGCTCGTCGATAATTTCTTCATCAGTTCCTACGCGGATGTTACTGATGATGCGTTCCATGCGAGAACGCTGATTGTCGGTTGACGGGATGCAGTCGTTGTACGACGCGAGTTGATGGTTAACTAGGCTTCGTTCTCGGAAAAAAGATTCAATTATTTCTTGCATGTTATCAACTCCTTACTCAACTGCCTTCCACGACGAGGCGATAGGCAACGGCGGTGCCTGCAGACTTGGACCGTCGCTTTACTTTGAGAACGCGGTCTGCAATCCATCCAGCAGCGAGTGGACGATGATCGGGGTTCGCTGCCAGTGCTGCGTTGTCGGCGATTTCAGCCGCTTCCTTAATGGCCTGTACTACTGGGTCAGAAATCAACACTTTTGGAAGCAGTTCCTTCGCTAGACGCGGGTTACCGTCTTCGTCGAGTTCTTCAAGACCCCATGGCGAAAGTTCTTCACGCTCAATTTCGTACTGCTCTTCCTCGCTGATGTTTGCATCACCCAAGAGTTCCTGATGCGGTACAAGCTCATGATTCAAAGGGTTGAATCGAATGCTCACTTCAGGACGATCAAATTCGTCCAAGGCTTTCGATGAAATGGTAATCTTTTTGCTCTTTTTGATGCGAGATCTGCGGTTGCCCTGATCTGCAATAATCTGCATGATTTTAGTGAAGGATTCGCTGTCTTTGGCAATTCCAAGAATCTTAGCGATGTCATCTGCCGGCATACTTTTGATGTCAGCCATGTTTCGGTCCGTGGCCAGTTTGTGGGCGTATTCATCGGAGACGCCGAGTTCAATCAACCGCTTTTTTGTCGCACTCTTTACTACCATCCAACGTCACCCCGCACAGCCCTCAACGTTGTACTGCGGCACAGTAGGCGGGCCCGACGGGGTTCGAACCCGCGACCATCGGGTTAAAAGCCCGACGCTCTACCTGACTGAGCTACAGGCCCAACGTTGCTTCTTGGGCTTTCAATCCCAACTACCCTCCCTTCTTATACTTTACCGATGAAAAAACTCTCTTAATGGGTTGTGAGAAACGCTCTTTTAGGACCGTTGACTAAAAATTTCCGAGGGATAGAATGTTCAATCACAAAAGAGCCCTCCGCGAAATTGAATTTCTCTCAGAACAGGAAGCCAAAATCTATACCTGGAATTCGATGGAACTTGTTGTACCACCTACTGTTTATCCACCAAGAGAAGATACGGACTTGCTCCACGACATTGTCGCAGATATTGCACCTTTCGGCGCAAAAAAACTCCTTGAGATTGGATGCGGTTCAGGTGCCATCTCCATTGCTGCAGCAAAACTCGGTTGGTCCGTTGATGCTTGCGACATCAATCCATACGCCGTGGCTGCTGCAAGAAACAACGCAAAACGTCACAATGTTGTGCTACAGGTATCAGAAAGCGGGCTGGGGCCACAAGATGAACAAATACCAGATTTCGGCTGGAATCACGATCTCTATGATGTTGTGCTTTGGAACATGCCGTACATCCCTCAAAAAGAAGTAAATGAAAACTTACTCGGTCCGCTTGAGGAAGCTTCGCTCATTGACACGCATCCAACTGGATTGCTTGACGTCTTTGCCCGTTCGATGTCAAATGGAAAACTTTGCACGTGGAATGGAATCGCTTTGCTGGTCTGTCGAGAGGTCGTTCACTGGAAACGTAGCGTCGATGTTCTACGTCAACAAGGCCTTGCAGCGCGGATTGTTCGTACGTTGACTTTTGAGGATCGTGAAACCATTCACGTAATTGCCGCATGGCACCCCTTCGTCAGTGGAAAACATCACAAATTCAAGGAGATCGATTCAACCAACGCTGAACTTTTGCGAGGAGATTACGCATCGGGAGATTCGCTTGTCGCTGTTGCGCAAACACAAGGTCGAGGACGTCATGGGAACACATGGCAGGACCATCCAGGTTCTTTCAAAGCATCATGGCTTCTTGACAAACGCCATCTCAAGTCGACAACGCCCTATGTGCAACTTGAAATGGCACAACAAATTCGAAATGCGTTGTGTCTGGAACGCAACCAGACGAATCTCATACTCACCAAATGGCCAAACGACCTTTTGTTGCGAAGTTCGGTCGGTGAAAAGTGGCGCAAATTCGGGGGTATCTTGTTCCAGTCTTTTTCGAGGGGTGATGAACAACGAATCGTGGTTGGAATCGGCATCAATGCAAGCATGAAGGGTCTACAGAAAGGGCAGGCTTCTCTCGAAGAAATCGGTCAGTCCAAACATTCGGATCTGTTTGCAGTCCTTTCCGCTGTGGTGGCATCGATGTTTGAACATAAACACGACGCATTGAAACGAATTGGTAATGGTTCGATTGCGAGTGAATTTCTGTTGAGCGATTGTTTCTATAGAGGAAAAACGTGTACATTGCAAAAGGTTGGTGAACACGATATCGAACTTCTCAGCGATGGGGAGGAGACCTATCGTGTTGGAGACGATGAGGAGATTATTTGGACGAATCTTCACCCTCAATGATCGCATCAAGGACGTTGTCGTCCTCGTTGTGCAAATCGGTTTTCTTTTTCGCTACTCCAGCAGCAGTAATCAGTGCACCAAGGACATACGGTAGGTAATTGAGGAAATAGGCACGTCGGAGGTCGACATCGATCTCTGCATCAACTTCGCTCTTCACAACAACTTTCCAGCTGAGTTTCCCTCCTTCAGATTCATACACTACTTCTGCTTTATTGTTTGAATCTGAGAATTTTGTAACTGGAAATCCCGTCACTTCTTCTCCGTCCTCGTAAATTTGGAATTCAATGTCCGTTCCGTTTTTGGTTACCACAGCAATCTCAAGAACGTCCCCCGAAAAGGTACGTGAAGTCCCCTCAAGTGGGTCTTCACCGGCCTTGATGACTTTGGTTTGATCCCATTCCTGAATAAACAAAGTACCAACAAGAAGAGAAACGCCAATGAGCAACAGAACATCACTCATTTTCATGGGGGGTGCAGTTCCTCCTCCGGCCATGAGCAGTCCACTGGAGCGGGGCTCAAAAGTGTGCCTTACCGTTGTTGAGGCTTTGGAAGTCCCATTCTCTCTCGAACCAGACGTAACTTACCCGAGGAGGTGTGGGATTGAACTGTGTGGTTTTTTGCCGACTTGAGACGATGTCTGATTGACTCATAATCTTTGAGAAGAACACGTACGATCGCAAATCCAGCATTGTCTTCCAAAGAGCGATGCTGTTTTGCGCTTTTACCGACCTGCGAACCTGCAAAATGTGCGTCGTATATTTTGAAATCACAGTCAAAAAAAACCCAATCTCTCAATGCGCTGTGAAGCGCTGTTCTGGATTGAATGCTTGCTGAGAAAGAGAGTCCTATCCACCGCCGCTTGGGTCGCTTTGCTTTGGAAATCTTTGCGCCCATGGACACCCATCTTGAACCTCCTCAAGTAAGTATGCCATCAGGAATTGAACAGCCTTTAGAACCAAGAACGCAACAGACTTCCATGGAGGAGACAAAGTCGTTGACAAAATTCACACTGTTCAAGAGTTTAATCTCTCCATCGACCTTTCCACATTTGCTGATGCTGGTGCTGGTTTGTGTCTTGTTCTTCACTGTAGCCCAACTGAACCAAGAACAGTTAGCAACGTATGGGTTTGTTGGTTTTAGTCTTGCTTATGCATGCCTCGCACCACTTGCTCGAAGTGACCGTTTTGCTGCAATCCTTCGTTACGAAAAAGATCCGAATTCTACGTTAACTCAGTCTCTTCCTGCACGTTTTAAAATTCTCATCGCACCCCTTACGCTCGCTACGGTCTTGTTGTTTGTAATCGGCAACATCTTTGGAGAAAACGGCATTCTACATCAAGTTGGCACCTTCTTACCTTCAGTACTCGGTGGAATGTTCGTCCTCTGGGCAATTGCTCAAGGCCGATTTTTCGGAGTCGCAAGCATGAATGCGATACGTGTACCACAAGACAATGAGAGCAAGGAAGGTACACGTCCATCCGCCCCTTCATTGATCATGACCTCGATGCTGGTCGTTGTCATGACCTTTTTTGTTACGGAAGGCCTACGTTTCTTTGTAACAGGTTCTTCGTTTAGTTTGTGGCCGTATGTGTTTTCATTTGGAGTGTACGGAATCTGCGTGTATTACACTTGGAATCAACGACAGCGCGCCTCGATGAGTGGAGCAACACACGCAGTAGCAAAAAAATGGTTTTGGGCCACGCAATTGTTCATCACCTGGCACGTCTTGAGCATCTACAGAAGCGTCGATTCTGCATCCGATGATGCTCTGATATTCATCGAGGAATTAATTCTCATGATCGTTACAGTATTTCTCGCCATATGGGCGCTAACAAGCAAAGGTGAGGGTTCTACGTCTGAACTTTTCACACCTGAAAATGCGCTTTTTTGGGGCGTTTCCTTCGGTTATGCCTACGCTGGAAGTGTTGCAATGCTCACTTCGGTCATGGATGAAATAAGACTCGTTCTTATCGCCGGCCACATCCTTGTCGTCGTTACTGTAATGCATTCGCAGAAGTCTATGCTCGAAGCCAAAATACAACGGATTGACAGCGATCGAAACATCGTTCATTCGATTGAAAAACTGGAAGTGAACAAAGATCCAGTTTTGGAAAAAGCTGTCGAACAAACAACACAAGAGGACCAGCCCGAACCCTCAACGCCCCCTGAATCAGAACCCATTGAAGACGAAAGCATTGGAGACCCTGTGGATTGGAATCAAGTTCCCGAGACATTGGGAGATGATACCGACTGGGACGATGAAGTAGAACTCCTTGACTAATCTTCATTTATTCCAGATAGGAGCATAACGATTCGAATCGTTCCTTCAAGCTCGGGTGAAATCCGCGCCCCAAGGATCACTTGAGCGTTGGAATCAACCGCAGACGTAAGCGCTGTTGCAATCTCGTCAACTTGTCCAATCGTCAAACCCATTCCTCCTTCAATTTGCAACAAACACCCTTTCGCACCTGCAACATTCATCGGTGCAAGAGGTGCTTTGACCGTTGCATTGTACAAATTTTCCAACTGATCGTGATGGCCCGTTCCGACCAACATCGTCGAACCGCCTTGGTGTTGGACGATCGCTCGCAAATCCATCAAATCCAGATTGATAAGTCCCATTGAAAGCAACGTTCGAACCAAGCCATCGATGAGATCCTCAACCCATTCAGAACCCATACTCCAATCCTTGCCTCGGTCTCTGGCTTGACGGGCCAGTCGTTCGAGCGAAAGTTGAACGCAGACGTCGGAATGGTGATCCAGACGTTGGATTTCTGCCTCAGCGATTTTTTTGCGGGTTGGTTGGCTTTCAAAGGGTAAAGCTGCGATGGACAGCACAGTCGCACCGTGGAGTTTTGCCTGACGAGCAAATTCATGCGATGCACCCGTCCCAGTTCCTCCACCCAATCCAGTGACAATTATCACCAATTCCGCCTTCTCCAGAAACGGACGTGTACGTGACGACAATCCTCGCATGCGCTGTTCTGCGAGCGGAGGCAACGCTGCGCATCCCAAGGCATCCAAGGTATGACCAAGACGAATGATGTGGGCATCCTCTACCTCTGGAAAGCGATCGTCAGCATCAAGCATCAGCAAAGATGCTCCTGCTCCACGTTGATGTGCACGCGCTGCCCAAATGCAACCAAGCCCTCCAATTCCAGTCACGAGGATTTGTGAGGACTCCATGATACGTCCTCGGCAAAGCCGCACATGAACTTACCTTATTTTTCCACAAACCGCATGTATCGACGCCGAGCATCTCGAGCCCAAGCATTGTCTGGTTCGAGGTTGAGAACGCGATCGTAGTACGTGATAGCGGTTTCAAATTCCGATAAGTGGCGCCCGTACAGATGGCCGAGATTCGACAACACGGGTATGCATTCCTCGTCCTCTTTCAACATCTCCAGAAGCATTCTTTCCGCCGCTCCAAGGTCGTTTTTGAGCATCAAATCCTCCGCCTTGTCAAGCATTTCTAACTGCTCGGTCGTAAGATCGTAAATGTTGTCAAACGGTGTTTCCGCCATACCCTAGCGACACGGTCAAATCACAAGAATTCTTGCACTGTTAGTTTTTGCCCGCAAAACGGTACACTGCAAAGCATTAATCTTACGAAACACTGACAATGTTTAAGGTGTCATTCTCAGTCGATTGTTCATAGGGTGTGTCCATGCTGACTGCGTCATCCTCCAAACGCCGCACCATTCTGGTAACCGCGTTGGTCTTGTTGCTCTTCCCTGGGCTTGCAACATCGCTTCCAAGTGGCATTGGCGGACAACAAAACGACATCACCGATGTCGCCAAAGAAGGTTGTCTTTGCCACAACGCAGCACCTGCAAACAGCGTGCAAGTTATTCTCGACAGCGTCCCCTACGCATGGACTCCCGGTGAAACCTATGAACTTCAACTCCACCTCATCGGAGGCCCTGCGGCAGGAGGGCAATATTCCGCTGGTTTCTCGATGCGAGTCTCTGGAGGTGAACTTGGAGGAATCGGAGTCGACAACTGGCAAGGCGACCTTCAATCGCTCACTCACACATCCGCATCGGCTGCTGAATCCGACAGGATGTGGGACATCACATGGACCGCACCTGCCCAAGGAGATGGGACCGTGATTTTCTGGATTACTGGAAACAGCGTCAACGGAGACGGTGGTCTTGGAAATGTGATTGAAGACATGTGGAATCAACTGACGTTTGCGCTTGTTGAAGGCGACGAGGACAGCCTTGCTCGAGGCACACGAACCGTGTTTGCTGGCGATGGTAATGTCGCTCCACCCGAACCGGAATCCCATGGAACCGATCTGCACCACATGGGAGCGAGCCTGCGGGCTCACTGGCTCGGACTTCTTGGATTTGGTGCCGTTATCATGTGCGTCATCTTTGCAGGACTAATGCTACGTTACGGATTCTCAACTTCTTACGAAGGACGAAGCAACCAATTGAGGCTTCGCTACAAACTGATGCGCCGAGGTGACCAGTGATGTACGACGACGCCATCAACAATCTGCTTCGAGGTGTCGCAGACGGTTCTATTTCCGTCAAGGATGCCCGAAACGCACTCGAAGGCGTCGAACTCACAGAATCACAAATGGATGAAGCAATCAGCCATGGAGTCCACGATGTAGCAGAATCTGGGACCATCGTCAGCGCAAGTCTTGCGCCTTCTGGTGGCTCATATTTGACCATGTTTTTCTTCGCATGGGGTATCTTTTGGGCGTGCTATTGGGCCTTCTCCCTCATTTACGGTCTTGCCAAGAGTTGGGACCAACAACAGCTTGCGTTCCATCTCGCAATGACGCTCACAACGCTCATTATGATGGGCCTCATCTATCTCAAATACATCTTGCCGGATACCATTATCGTGAAGCACTCGCAAAACAAATATGTACCAGAGCATGTCAAAGACTGGAAGGAGTACAAGTGGTGAAGTTCATGGCCAAAGACTACAACTTGTTCGTCCCTGAAACAAAGGATGGCTCTGCAAGTGCAGGAGAGACCGTTATCAATCGGCGGCAGTTCCTGCGTTACGGGTTCAACACCGCAGCAGGTGTTTTCGCTGCATCTTTGGGCGTCCTCGGATTTGCAGCCATTCTTTTGCCTCCTGGCGGTGGCTCTGCAGGAGATCTCTCCGTCAAATTCTGGGCCAAAGGCCGAGAGGACACAGCGTGGTACGGTCCAAAGCACCTCCAGTCAATGACAAAAGCTGATTTCGTTGCCGAGGCAGCAAACTCCAACACAGGAACTGCCGGTGCCGCTGGTGTATGGAACGGTGTTCCTGTCGTAGTCACCTATGTCGAGGATTCCAAGTGGCAGGGCTCGCCAATGGACAACAACAAAGCTCGCTTCCAGATGATGGAAGGGTATGACGAATCTGGGAAGTATATTGGGCATTTTGAAGACATGGTGGCTCTGGACGAACGCATTTATCCATCCGATGACATCATCATGGTGTTTGGCCGATGCACGCATCTCTGTTGCATCCCGGGATGGCAACTCGTTTCCAATTCCTACACGGATGACACATGGACCCCTGGTGGCACAGATGATGGCGGAACCAAATTGTTCTGCATATGCCACTCTTCTCGATTCGATACGACTGCGTTGGAGATGAACACCAATCGTAACCGCGCCAATGGGGCGACGTTTACCTACGCTGGTGTCCGCAAGTCAGGAGGACCCGCGCCCGTTGGTCTGCCTCTCATCCCCATCGTACTCAACAACGATGTCGTCGAAGGCATCACCGATTACGTCGACTGGCTGACATACTGTGATTGAGGTGAAAAGATGACAACAATGTTCTGGATTTTGTGGTTCTTTATCGCCTTCATCATCGTGTTGGTGGCCTTCACCCTCCGCAAAGAAACCGAAGAGATGCCAAGGCGAGAAATTCTCCGTGCGGTTGAGTCGACTGGAGGGATGGGCATCTCTGAGCGAGCGTTCCTCTGGGTGTTTTCATGGATGGACACGCGCTTCCGCATTCAAGATTACTGGAACATGTCCAAGGGTGCATATTACAACATGCACCGCCAAATGCCACTCACGCACGCAGAGAAATACAAACTTCGCATCATCTGGTATTGGTACCCGCTCTATTGCCTTGGGGGCATTTCGTTCCTGAGTTTCATCATCCTCGTCCTCACAGGAACCATTCTCGGCATCTACTACGTTCCCGGAGGAGAAGGTGATCCTTCTCCAGCATATGCCTCGATGGAATTCATCATGCTGGAGCTTCCATTTGGTTACATCATTCGTGCTGTTCACCACTGGACGACGCACTTTATGGTCGCTTCCGTATTCTTACACATGTGTCGTGTCTACTTCACCGGCGCCTACCGAAACCCACGTGAGCTCAACTGGCTCATTGGCGTCGCCCTCATGGCACTGACCATCGTCTTCGGATATTCAGGATACTTGTTGCCATGGGACAGTCTTGCGTACGGTGCAGCCGTTATTGGAATCAACCTTGCGAATTCATCACCGCTTGTGGGCAAGTACGTAGCGACACTCCTCTTCGGAGGCTCATCTCTCACACCAAGAACCGTTACACGCATGTATTTCATACACGTGTTTATATTACCCGTGATCGTCACCACACTGATTATCATACACCTGTTTATTGTCTGGGTACAAGGCATCGCGGAGCCGCATTGAATGGAGGGAATTAAATGGGCTTAATGGAAAATCTTGGACGAGTTGCAACCTCGTACATGGACGAAAAGGCGAAGTTGCAGGAAGCTGGTGAAAAACGAAAGCGTACCCGTATGGGTCACGCCTTCTGGCCTCACGAAGTTCTTCGTGATACCATTCTCTTTGCCTTCATGGCGGCGGTTCTTTTGTTCTACGCCTGGTTGATTCCTCCACCATTGCACGGTGCTGCGGACCCCTACGCTCAAGCCGGTTTCGTTTTCCCCGATTGGTACGTATTGTTTTCTTACGGTTACCTAAGATGGGGTGAATATCTACCTCAATTCACCGTTCCAACAGGATTCATAGGCGACATTGTAGGTCAACCTGTCTTTGCTTGGAACGCTGCATGGTGGGGTGCTGCGCTTACAGGAATTCCAGTCGGTATCCTCGCTCTACCTCCATTCCTCGGTGGTCGTGAGAAGCGACCTGTTGAAGACCCGTGGTTCGCAGCAGCAGGTGCTGTCTACCTCGCTCACGTTTGGTTCATTTCCGTTTTCTCGATCAACATCTTCCTCGAGTTGTACGGTAAAAATCGCTCCGATTATTGTAAATTGGATTCACACGGAGATCTGTTGTGTGGAACAAGGGCGCCGTGGATTGCAGAAATATTCAATGCAGTGCCGTGGATTCTCACGGGGTTGCTGTTGTGGATCATGATATACTTCATTGGCCGGAACGTCTTGGTCAAAGCATGGGGTTCAGGATTTACGCCCGAACACGGTAAACGCCTGATCGTCGGTGCTCTTGTCATCTCAGCCGGAGCATCTGTGGCAACATTCGACACCTATGACAATGGATTCTGGGAAGCGGGTGGACTCTTGACCATCAAAGGGCTCACTCACGATTATTACCCTGAATTGGAAGCCATGCGAACGCAACCAGCGGATGTTGAAGTCCACGAAACCAACTCGTTCTCAGACGACCGAGGTTACACGGACGGGGTGGTACCTGCAGGTGCATGGCTGGACTGGCAGATTTTCCAACCTGCGCGGAAAACAATCATCGATTTCAGCGATGCTAACAACCATCAAATCCCTGAGGAAGGACAAAATGCAGCAGGTGCGACAGTCACATTTGCTGGTGGGGAAGGGTACGCAACCTCTGGAAGTTTCACCGTAGTGGACACGTACACTGATGGGGCACTACCTACCGATGTTGCATGCGAATTCCGAGCGAGTGAGCGCAAGATCAACGGTGTCAATACAGCAACCATGCTCTCAAGCACGATGTCGGTTAGCGACAGTTCGGGTACAACAATTACCTCATTCACGGGTTGCGAAGGGGCAGAAATTAACCTAGAACCAGGAATCTACTACTACGAATACAGCCTTACTGCCTCAGGTCCGCTGGCGTTAAACGAATCCATCACGACTGAAACAACGTTTTCAGTTCGTGCCTTCCAACCGCTGCTCCTATGGGATGGTGGAGAGAACGCCGGGAAGGTTGTGGACCTCAGCAACGGTGAACTTCTCACCGCAGCAGCTGCCACTGGAATCGGTTACAGCAGCATCAACAATCCTTCCTATCACGTCAATCCGAAATCTTTGGATGCAAAGCTGACCTATGCCATGTTTATTCCTTGCATAACCTTCGGAGCTGTTGTTGTTGTTCTCTTGCGTTCAATGGCACGTGGCTATGAATTTGAGATGAACAAGTGTTATGGTTGCGACCTTTGTGATGATGCTTGTCCTGTTCGGCTGTTCAACGGTGGAGACAAACTCAACATCATTTACAATTCTTGGAACAACGAGGACGACGGTGTTCCACTCTATTCGTGTCTAACGTGTACAGCGTGTACCAACGCTTGTCCGCAACTTGTCAACTACGACTCCTATGTTGACATCCGCCGAAGTCTCATCGTGGGTGGCCCAGCAGCAGAGATTCCTCACACCGTTCTGCAAGCGGTTCTTGCTGCAGAAGCAGAAGAAGCGTCCAACGAGGACTTCATACCCGTTGAAGAGTATCCAATTTCGTCCAACGTCGGATACTACCCTGGATGTGTGGACTATCTCGATCAAGAAATGGTCTTCTCTCACGTCAATGAAGGTGAGATGAACCTCGGTGAGTCCACGACTTCGGCCTTTACGCTGTTCGAAGAAATGGGGCACGACGTCTCGTATCTCGGACGTGATTTCCTCAAATGCTGCGGTCACGATCAGAAATGGCAAGGGCTTACAGAAGTCTTTGAGAAACTCAAGGCATACAATCAAAAGAAAATAGAGGCTACTGGTATTGATACACTCGTCTCATCCTGTGCAGAATGTTTCCGAACCTTTGCACGAGATTACGAACTCGAAGGGGTCAAGGTCATGCACACAACCGAATATCTCATCGAAAGTGGATTTGACATGCAGCTCTCAACCGATGCAACTACCGTGACGTTCCACGACCCTTGCCGTCTCGGCCGACAAATGGGCGTTTACGATGAGCCTCGTGAACTGATCAATGCTGTTCAGGGTGTTGATTTGGTGGAGATGGAACACAACGGCGAAGACGCAATGTGTTGTGGTGTCTCCAGCATGATGTCCTGCAACGAAAACGCCCGTGCTCTTCGTGTTGCTCGAATGGAAGAGATCAAGTCTACTGGAGCAGACACAATGTTGACCTCATGTCCAAAATGTGTATCGCACTTTGAATGTCTCAAATTTGAAGGTGATGAACGCTACGAAGACATCGAAATTCTTGATGTGGTCACTTTCCTTGCACGTGAAGTTAACGCCAAAAAGAGCGAACTTCCTTCCGCTGTGAAGACCGAAGTCGAAGCCTGATACATTACTCAGGTGGAGCCTCTTCGTCCATGCCAACGATCTCATAGTTCGACGGGAAGAGCGCAATCAGTACACCCGCAATTATGCTTACAAGACCCCACAAAAATTCTTGTTGGACAAAGAGCAATTCGAGTGCGATTACACAAAGAACGAGACCACCGATGTTGGAGGTCCAAACCAATGTCTTGAACGTTCCAAGGGATACACCCGTCGTTCCTTCCTTACGATAAGGCCCAAACTCACCACCAAAACGTTGTGCTGTTGGTTGTTTTCCTTTCTTGGACATGCATTCACCTCATCGGTCGATCATACTGATGGCATCGGTTGGGCATGCAAGTACGCACAGTCTGCATCCCGTACAATCTTGCCGAACAATTTTCGCTTTTTGATTGGTTTCCACTTGAATCAGAGGGCTGCGCATAGCCACTTTGTAGACCTCAATAGCATCATCATCGCAAACAATAGTGCATTGGTCACACCCAATACACAACTGTTCCTTAACGAAGGCAACGGCCGACTCGCCTCCTTTGAGAGAAGCATGTTGAATACCACGTTGACGGTTCAGACTCGCTCGTATTCGCTTCGCCTCTTTTTCGCGGCGAAGCCTCAACTCATCCGAGGACGTCATGGTTTACCTCAGCAATGGGTTGTCCTTGAAACTTAGCAACGCTCAAATTAACAAGTAAATCTCCAAAACAATAGAAAGCACCGACCAAAAGCGGTGGGTTCCATGCTGTTAGGCTGGTCCAAGGTACATCGTTTTTCCATGTCCAGTTCCCTAGATACGTACCCCATAATTCCATGGCCAAAGCGAGCCAGACCATCGAAGCGTAAAGACGTGGTTCAGGACCCCAATACACAAATCCTAGCGTCAAGACAATGAGAACTATCGCTGAGGTATCCGTCCCAACAACTGCACCATAAACAACCAAGGGGACAAGTATGAGAATGAGTTTCATGGCGGAACCATCTGGGAGTGTTTTCGCCACACGTCGACCAAGGTCGAACAAAAAGTAATGTCCAAACGGTACAAAAAACGGCATGAAGTTCCGCTGATACTCGTAAATGAGCCAGACCTCACTGAAGAACAATTCCATCGGTGTGGCAAACGCAAGCACGGCAATCATCTCGATGCGTTCCTTGCGGTTTGTTTTCCAAAAGATCACCGAAAACACTGCAATGCACCAGATGTCTACAGGCCATTGTGCATACTTCGCAGAGACGAATAAGCCAACAGCAATCGTCAGGACATAAAGCACCTCACGACGCATGAACCCGCTAAGGGTTTGTTGTTTAAATGAACCACTTCTTGTTAGCGAAGTGCGGCATATTCGAGACCCATGGCCAACATCGACAGTTCCGATAACAGTGCGTGCCAATTGTGCGCATGGGTCATGTAGGAGCGATCTTCTTCCGATGTAACGAAACGTGCGCTTGGTGAGTTAAGATTCCCAATCTCATCCTTTTTGGGGTTGATTCTGTAGAACCAAGAAGATGCATCACCGTCTACGAGATACACAACAGGTTCAACGGGTGCACCAGCTTGTGTTTTCATCAGAGTTGGAACACCTTCCTGAATCAAGAAATCCTCAGTATCTGACGTCCCTTTGCCATACATGAGTTTCTTCATCTTGCGGTTCGATAAATTCAACAATTCCTCACCACTTGTAACGGTCATGATGCCTAGTCCGTATGTGCCACGGTTGTTTTTGATGTAGGCGACGGGTTCCCGATCGATTCCCAATGAAGCATAGCGTTGAGCGAGCCGGGCGAGGAAAACATCGACATCACTTGCTAATTGTATCCGACAATTCTCTTTTTCGAGACACTTCTCCTCAGAAACAAAAGAATCGCAGATTAGGTGCCATGAATCGATACCTATGATCTCACTAATTTCTTCTACAAGAGGTCTAAGGAAATCAAAGTGGTGAGATTTTTTGCGTTTGTGCCAGCCCATTTGCGGACTTGGGAGCACACTTGCAGCATTCAAACCTTCAAGCCCGCCGTCCGTCAAATCGTTGTTAAGAAGAATAAAATCTGGTTGTTGACCTTGGACTTTGAGAATGCCATCGATCACATCAACCTGATGCAGAGGCAATGGCCCATGAATCCCGTTTAAACTGCCAAGACCATCGAGTTCAGGATTGCCGATTGTGCAACGGTATCCTGCCCGTTCAACCAAGTTGAACAAAGCCCGCAGATTCTCAACATATCCCTGGTTCCTTGTATGCGATTCAGGGTATATGTGAACCCATTCACAACCCGGTTTATGACGTTCGATATGGGCAGAAATGCGCTCTGTTAGCTGAGGGATATCCGACTCAGATGTGTTGTTAAAGCCTGCCGGAAATTGATTGGCATCCACTACTGCGATTTTCCAACCTGCATCGCGAATGTCCACGCTTCCGTAAATCGGAACCTCAATCTCTGATCGCTTATTTGCCATCCATGCGATAATTTCATCCCGCTTTTCTTCAAGAACATCGCTCAACTCATGGACATAGGACATTAAATCACCTCCGCTAGCAATGCATCAATCGATCGATTGTATCGAGGTTGTTGGTCACCCGTCAGGTGAATTGCCTCAAACAAGCCGAGGCCGAGGGCGAGCTCGGGTTGATGTTTCAAAAGCGGTTCACAGAACTTCCATCGTGAAGCAATCGTTTCGATATGCGGTCTGTATTCATTCAAACAATCGCTTAGCAAGGTCGGTGATGTCGCTGTTCCAGCAGGGAGTTTCTTGCGCTCAACAACACTGGTCGGTAACGAAGTTAAAGAGGCCGCTTGACGAAGTGCTTTCTTCTCAAGACCGCTTTCAGGTAAGCGTTGATTCATTGGAAGTTGAAGTGCATCCTTTCGATGTGAACGCCCCAAAAACGGTACGCGTACCTCCAACGAATGCGCCATTGAATGTCGATCAACAAGGCGAAGTTGAAAATTGCTCAGTTGTCCATGGTCCAATTCGAATTGCAAGGTTGACTGCAAGGATTGCAGATGCTTTTCCGGCCGATGATCCGCCTCCCACCAACCTCCATCGTTGACATCCAATGCACCTGAATCGAACGTTTTAGTGAATTGATGATTCAACATTTGAATGCGTTTCCTAAGTTCACCTCTGTGAGATTCCAAATTGGAATACCGAGGATAACCAGCATGAATTTCGTCAGCACCTTGACCACACAATCCAACACGAACCGATTGAGCCATCGTTTTGAACAACGGTTGGAAGAACAACACAGAGACATCGAGGTCCTCTCCATGCCATGACAACATCGGCAAGTGCTTTGCGAACGAGTCGCTTTCCATGATGGATTGGTGATGGTTCAAATCCAACGAAGAGGCCACCAATTCAGCGGCAACCCAATCCGGATTGTCCTCGCTTTCGGCGACCGTCCAGCATTCGGGTGTTGGTCGGTCGTAGCGCTGTGCTGCATCGTTGGCAACAGCGGCGACCAACGAGGAATCAAGACCACCTGAAAGGACGATTCCAACAGGGACATCGGACATCAGTCGCTGTCCAACACTATCGATGAAGCCATCAAGCAATCGTTGTGCTCCAAGAGATTCGTTGTATGCAGCAACTGGTTCGATTCTCGGGTTCGAAAATCGATGTGAATCGACAAGAACGGGCACCCCTTCTTCCAACGACCATACCTCAACCGTTCCGGGCCGTACCTGATGGACGTCGGCGAACAACGTTGTTGCATCAAGAGGGTACTCCCACACGAGACGGGCCATCAACGCACATTCGTCCAGTTGAGGCTTGTACGCAGGGTGTGCGCGCAGCGCTTTGACTTCGCTTGAAAAGAGCAATGAATCTCCCACTCGTGTTCGAATCAAGGGTTTGATACCCATTTCATCCCTCGCCAAAATCAACTGATGGTTCACTGGATTCCATAATGCAAAAGCGAACATTCCATCCAGTTGCTGAATCCACGCTCCGTGATCTTTTGCTGAGGCATTTTGATTGCCTAGACTTGTTTTCTCAAACAATGCTAGAATTGTTTCACTGTCGCCAAAGGTTGTCCATGAGTAACCTGACAATGAGGAGCGTATGGATTCAAAATTGTATATTTCCCCATTGGCAATCAATACGTTTCCCTCTTGCGACTGGATGGGCTGAGGACTGCCCTCCAAATCGACGATTGCAAGCCGCACGTGTCCAAGACAGACCTCTGGGTCGTGCCACAGCCCAGAACCGTCTGGACCGCGATGATGTTGTAAAGAAACCATCTTGTTGACAACGCTTGGATCGGGGGAACCAAGCATGCCAGAAAGCCCACACATGAATCAGATACACGGGCTGTTGGATATATACAGTTGCTTTTGCATAAAATTACCAAAGCGGATACTTGAAAGCCGTAACGGCGAGTAGTATTACTGCAATGCCAAAGAATGTGTAGTACACGGACTGCGGGGGTTCTTTCGTTTCGTCGTCACCGTACATAAGCGCTCCCAAATTACCCTACATCAATTGATTCTAAAATATGGCGGCCAAATCGTCTCAAATAACACCCAAAAACGGATTCAAGACAAGAACGACGGTCAACGGGATCAACAACATCGTGGCATTGTCGTCAATGTAGCGCAAACGCGGCCACTCTGCAGCAACACAAATCGGTGCCATCAGAGGCACGAGCAACCAAGGAGTTGCAAACGAATACGCACAGAACGCCCAGATGGCAGCGATTCCAACGGTCCCAGCCAGTATGACTGTTTTTGTTGACACGCCTTTTCGCCTCAATTCTCCAAGCAACGGGTCACCCAAGGAAAGGCTCAGAATCAATGGATATGCATAAGCCTCATCTGGAGCAAGAAGAAACACCATTCCTACGCCCAATGCCCCCCATGCAAGTGCAGAGACTTGTTTTGCTTCATACGAACGTTGACCTACAATGGTCCACCCCATGCGCAAACGTAGTGTTTCTCCGGCGACTGCAATCAGAATTACGGCCGAAACAACTTGGTCAAGATCGAGAGAGAACCAATCGGCTACGTTTTCACCGAACTCGAAGTACAAAAATGGAAGCAAGGACATTGCAAGGTGAATGCCACGTCGCAAAAGGTGACCCGATAAGCCTCCTACGGACAATTCGACCGGGTTGGTTAATTCGACTTGATCACTCATGCTCATCCCTTAGTTGGGCGTATGCTTCCTCAAAGGACATCAACCCTTCCTCGACATTTGACAAGACAGTGTCGAATTTTGGGTGATCAAGAAGCAACCGTTCGTGGTGAGAAAGAAAACGTTCGCGCCAACGCGCTCGGGCAGCACGAGCCGATTGCTTGAGTGCGAGCAGTTTTGTTGAAGTTTCAGCAACACCAGTCCCATGGAGAGCACTCACTAAACGAACCTCAGGAGCTTCATCGTGACCAAGTTGCAACGATTCACGCAATTCGTTGGCATGGCGTTCAGCCCCATCAAGATCGGATTTGTTTACGATTACAGCGTCTGCAAGTTCCAACAATCCAGCCTTCTCCGCTTGAATCCCGTCTCCTCGTGCAGGACCTTCAATCAGGACAATACGATCTGCGACCGCTGCACAACGAACTTCGGACTGTCCAGCGCCAACCGTCTCAATCACCACTTTATCCCATCCAACCTCAAGCAAGCAAAACGCCATGTCTCGAACCACCAGTGGTACCGAACCACTGGTTCTTCGTGTAGCGACAGAGCGGACGTACACCATGTGCTTCTTGTTCTCGTCGTCGACGATGCTCATACGCACTCGGTCACCGAGAAGAGCACCTCCAGAACGAGGCGATGAAGGGTCAACAGCAAGCACGGCAACGCGAATTCCGCTTTCGACCCATTCGTGCAAGAAACGGTCGAGAAGACACGATTTCCCAACACCAGGAGGACCTGTCAGTGCAAGAATTTTCCAATCGGAAACATCGTGCTGCGATTCAGGAAATCGAACCTCACCGTTCTCAATCGATGAGAGAAGGCGAGCAAGTGCGCGTCGATCACCTGATTTCGCAGCATCGATTCGATCGTTCAAATTCTCACCTTGATTCGGACGGGTTCCAGTACCAGCCTTCACCATGGCCAACACCAGCGTCGTCTCTTTGAGTGGCGGTTGCAATGAATTCAACCATCTCTTGCGATGTTGTTCCAGGGCCAAACAGCGCTCGGACACCTGCCGCAAACAATGGCGGTCGATCGTCTTCCGGTATGATGCCTCCACCAAAAACAATGACGTCATCCATGCCATGCTCCCGAAGCGTTTCACAAATGCGAGGGAAAAGATGCCCATGTGCACCAGAAAGCGAAGAGAGACCCAAAAGCACGGCGTCCTCATCTCGAACCGTTTCAATAATTTGCTCAGGTGTTCGTCGCAGTCCCGTGTAAATGACTTCATGTCCGGCATCGCGAAGCGCACGTGCGACGACCTTTGCGCCACGATCGTGTCCATCCAGTCCCGGTTTTGCGATGACAATGCGCAGTGGCTGGTCCATGGCGCGAGGAGTTGAACGTTGGTTATCAAAGAGTCGTTGATTTCTTTTCATCACTCAACGATTCGGGGATGATATCAAATGCGGAACCCTCTTTGGAGCATCATGGCTTGGGAGAAGGACCCCCCCAATCTCCAACCTAGCAAAGGGTATTTGCGAATTCGGAAAGTGAATCGAGCAATAATGGAAACGTGGTTTCGTGAAATTTCAACTGTCGACGTGGACACGGTACCAGAAAACGGGGGAATCATCTACACTGCTTGGCACCCGGGGGGACTTGTCGACCCGATGCTCATGATGGCAGCATTGCCTGGTGGACTTACGTTTGCTGCAAAATCCACCCTGTTCAAAATTCCAATCTTATCTCGTATTATGAAATGGATGAACGTTCAGCCAGTCCAACGCCATCAAGACGGTGATGCAACACCTCAAGAGCGAAAAACAGCGAATTCAAAACTTATCGAGACACTCGCCGAACGCGTCGCATGTGGTGAGCGAATCGCCATATTCCCCGAGGGGATGAGTCACACTGAATCCCATGCTGTTGAAATGAAGACCGGTGCGGCCCGGATTTTTCTCAAAGCACATCGAAGAGCATTCGAGCTTGGAAAACCCACACCACACATCGTTCCATTGGGTCTGCATTACAGCGACCAACATTCCTTTCGCGAACGCGTCAGTTTGCAAATCAATCGCCCGATGGAAACACCACCACTTCCCGGTGAAGAGGGAGCGCCAAAACCCACGGAAGAGCAACTGCAGCAATTCGGTGAAGATGCGCACGATCGTGCATGGTGTCAGAACGTCACCTCCTTACTTCAAACGGAAATCAACCGAACCAGTCATGCTCAAGAATCTTGGGAAGATCGAGAGCTGGTCTGGCGGGCAAGAAGGATGATTCACACCATACGAAGCGGTGAAAAGGTATCGAAAATCGAATACAAAGAGGCCGTTTTGGGTTCGAGACGCGTTCGCGCTGCATGGCAATATCTATCGGTAAATGATTCCAAGCGGACCAAGCAAATTGAAGAACGCTTCAAGAAGCACCACCACGAAATGGAACGAATCCAACTACGCTCATGGGAACTAAAGGACAGAAAAAGAAAGATTTCCAAGTCATCCTTCGTGAAAAATCTCGCGTTATGGATTTGGTCTGCTTCATGGATGCTTGGTTTTGTCACATGGTCGGCGATGATTGCAACGGGGGTGCCCTATCTCTTCGTTCGTTACCTTGTTCGGATCAAATCAAGACATGAGGACAATAAAGCGGGAATTGGATCGATGAAACTTCTCTATTCTGTTGCTCTGTACCCCCTTTGGTGGAGCATCTGTGCGATAGGTCTTGGTTGGTTCATCGCATCGGCGTCCTCACCCCTTCAAGACTTCAACCTGCCCGGCCTCATTTTGCCCGTGCTTGCAGCAATTCCGTGGCCACTTGTTTCCATCATTTTGGTCATCTGGTGGCCTATTTCCGCTCGTTTGCATCTCAAGTTGTACCAACGGTTGAGCAAATCGTGGAAAAATCTACGGCTGTGGTTCAAATTACGCAGCGGCCAAATTGAGTGGGAAGCGCTTACGAGGGCTCATCAATCCTTGGCCATGGAGATGGCTTCGATTGGAGACGACTTGCTTTTACCCGGTGATGCCGATTGGGTCGACCCACCTGCAGGTAAGGACGATTGGGAAATGGTACATTTCCGTGCCTCTGAAGGATGATGTGTTGTGACGTATTGAAGGGCAACGAATAAGAGCGTTATGCCCAACCAACAGTCGGTGAGAAGGATGTCCTCCACAGAACAACGTCTGAACGACTTACGTGCCAGAAAGTCTCGAAGTGAAGCTGGTGGAGGTCAAGCAAGAATTGATGCTCAACACAATCGAGGAAAAATGACGGCTAGGGAACGTTTGGACATGTTGCTTGATGAGGGCACATTCCAAGAGATCGATGCCCTTGTTGAGCATCGATGTCGAGATTTTGATATGGACAAGAACGTCATTCCAGGTGATGGTGTGGTTACAGGCCACGGAAAAATCAACGGTCGAGAAGTCTTTGCATTTGCACAGGACTTTACCGTCTATGGAGGGTCCTTGGGTGAAATGCACGGTCTCAAAATATGCAAGGTCCTTGACATGGCATTGAAAACAGGACGTCCTGTCATCGGCCTCAACGATTCAGGCGGTGCACGAATACAGGAAGGTGTCGCATCATTGGGATCGTATGCTGAAATCTTTTTCCGGAACGTTCGAGCTTCCGGCGTTGTACCCCAAATCAGCGTCATCATGGGCCCTTGTGCGGGTGGAGCAGTCTACAGTCCTGCAATTACCGATTTTGTCATCATGGTCGACAAAACCGCACACATGTTCATTACAGGTCCAGAGGTCATCAAGACCGTTACAAACGAAGTTGTCTCCTTTGAGGACTTGGGAGGTGCGATGACCCACGCTTCTAAATCCGGTGTATCTCATTTCACGGCAGACAGCGATGATGCAGCAATTCAATTGGCTCGAGATTTGTGCGATATGTTCCCTTCGAACAACATGGACCGTGCTCCTGTAAGGAAAACCTCCGATTCTCCCGAACGGATGTGTGAGGCTTTGGATACCATCATTCCGCAAGATGCAAACAAACCTTACGACGTTACCGACGTTGTTCGCGAAATCCTCGATGATGGAGGCTTTTTGGAAGTTCAAGCAGATTATGCAATGAACATTGTTTGTGGTTTTGGTCATCTTGCGGGACACACTGTCGGCGTTGTTGCCAATCAACCCAAGGTTCTTGCAGGCTGTTTGGACATCGATGCAAGTGACAAGGCAGCACGATTTGTTCGGTTCTGCGACGCTTTCAACATCCCCCTTCTGACACTTGAAGACGTTCCTGGATTCCTTCCTGGTACGAATCAAGAGTGGGGGGGTATCATCCGTCACGGAGCGAAATTACTGTACGCGTATGCAGAGGCGACGGTCCCCAAACTGACGGTTATTCTCAGAAAAGCCTACGGTGGAGCCTACGACGTGATGTCGTCAAAACACATTCGTGGCGATTACAACGTCGCTTGGCCAAGCGCTGAATTGGCGGTCATGGGTGCTGATGGTGCCGTCGAAATCATTCACAGGCGACGCATCAAAAACGCACGAAACCAAGAACAAGAACGAGAGCGATTGGTACAAGACTTCACCGATACATTTGCCAACCCATACAAAGCAGCAGCAATGGGATACATCGATGATGTTATCGAACCGAAAGAGACACGATCACGCCTTTCCCGAGCGTTGTTGATGCTGCTTGAGAAAGAGGAAATTCGTCCAGCGAAGAAACACGGCAACATACCCCTATGAGGAAGAAACATGAGCGATGAAGCAACACGAAGAATCGCAGCTATCGCTGCAGTTCTTAGCCTTCTTGAAAGCGGAGATGACACATCGCAGCGTGGACGACAACGTGGTGAAGCATGGTCCCAAGATCATCGAAGGATGAACACAGGACGGTCTTCGCTCATGAATCATAGGAGCAATCGAAGCCCTTGGAGATGAAACAATGACAGAGAAACGCACAGTCAAAGTCAACGGCGAGGAGTTTGAGGTTGAGATAAAACTCAATGATGACGGGTCCTATGAAACGACCGTTGATGGCCAGACGTTTACAATCGAAGTTCCAAATGCTCAAGCAACACCCCGGGCACGTCGCAAGACGGGTGGCAAGAAAAAGAAATCTGGAACGGTCTCGGCCAACATTCCTGGGAAAGTCGTCACCGTTGAAGTTGCGGAAGGTGATGTTGTCAAAGAAGGTCAAGTGATTCTCATTCTTGAAGCCATGAAAATGCAAAACGAAATACAGGCACCCGTCGATGGGACAGTGATTACCGTTGCATGTGAGGAAGGTCAAGCCATTGAAGCAAACGTTCCACTTGTTGTTATTGAACCAAAACAAACCGATGATGAGGATTAGCGGGCAACAGTTCAAGAGGTATGAAGTTCAGGTTCGTCCATGACCGAAAAACCCTCGTGCGACTTTCCCGGATGTGGTGAGGTCGGTGAGATTGTTTCACGGCTTTCGCCCGAGGGTTATTTGGTTGCAACAGGAAAGAAAGCCTACTCTTTCCGTGAGGCGTACCGCCGTTTCCATTACTGCAGCGGATGCCATGAGAACCTCATGAACGGGGTTTGGTCTCGAGTTCGTAAGCCCGATGACAAAAACGATGGCCATGTTGCCCCAACTGCCATTTGAGGGTGACTTACATAAGCAAGTCCGCTTTGTTCGCTATATGACGGAACATCAGGGTACTCCAATCAAATCGATTCTCGTTGTCATTTGTGTAATGATGATGTGTTCTCTACCATTTGCTCACTCAACACCAATGCTTCTCATGGATGATGCAATCAACGAATCTGGACCTCCAAATGCAGGTACAACAAATCTTACCGTTCTCAGCACGACCTATCTCAACGGAACCCATTCGTACGACAATCTCTATGTTGGCTGTGGCGTTGTTTCATGCGGTTCCATCATCGCTACTGGTGATTTGATTCTCAACGTCAACACACTCACCGTGATGAGCGGTGCCTCGATTATCGCCTACGACCAACCAACCAACACAGCCGGTGTCGGGGGTTCAATTCAGATGTCCACAAATTACATCGGAAACGGCGCTGGCGGCGCTGGACACACATCAACGGGCGGCAACGGAGGAAGCGCCTCTGGAACCAACAGCAACGGAGGCAGTTCCTATGGAACCGGTAACGAAACCGGATCGAAC
>CALBFP010000302.1 GCA_937894115.1 uncultured euryarchaeote | reverse complement strand
TCAAGACGGATTATTTGACTGCGACGACCCCAATTGCGCCGGTGCTGACGTTTGCGTAAAACCAACTTCTGATGACGATAATTCAGATCTCCAAAACCAAACTAATAATGACGGTATTATCTTAGGTCCAATCGAGTTAACGAATGAAATGATTGACGATGGGGTTTTAGACAATAACGACTGTGCTGTTGTGATACTTACGACTGATTGGGATGGTCCAAGTAGGTTATTATTGGCTCGAATGGCTGCCTTTGACAATAGCAATTCCATTTTCGAATTGTATGTTGCTAACCTTCAAAACAGTCAAGGAGATGATATTTTACCCAGTTTGAAACAATTTAGAGGGGGCGTATTGATGCCCGGATCAATACCATCGATTGCCATCATTTCATTAGATGAGCAAATACTCACGAATTGGGAATTGATTCAAGGAGACCTTCTTGTTGATATTGTTTGTACATCGGAACAGAGGGATAGCATTTCAGAAGCTTTTACTTTCGAGGATCTGAGTCCAACCCCCGAAGATTTGTATTACACCAGAATAACTAGCGTGACAATCACTCCAGTGAATCCACATTCCCATGAAAATCCAATATGTTCAGCACAATGGGAATCCAACGAGCATGATGATGAAGACCTCACAATATTGTATTCTTGGAATTTACTTTGGAATGAATCAGCGGCCCTTCAAGGGATGGACCCTGATGCAATTTGGTTTTCTAATCTCTCAGAAAGCGGAATATTTGATAGAAATGATACTGATTGGAGAACCAACCCCAATAATGGAGAGCCCGTCACGAATGTTGAAATTGCGAATCAATCAATCAGCGGTAAGGAGCTCTTGTGTACGGCGTATCTGGTGACACAGGCATTGGCCAGCGGAATTTCAGAAGTCGATTACCAAGATGCAGCAGCGGGTATGTTAGACTCGGATCATAGTTATCCAGTAAGATTCACGTGTGATGATGGAAACTGCATTCCACAATATTTCCGACCTGAAACTAGGAACGAACTAAAAATTGCAGTGGATGAGTGGATTGCCGATAAATATGGGGCAAATTCAACCTACGGGAATATCAGTACTTGGGATACATCGTTGATTACGGATATGTCTAAGTTATTTTACGATAACCAGACATTTAATGACGACATCTCAAAATGGGATGTTTCGAGTGTGACGACCATGGAAAAAATGTTCAAATTTGCACAAACCTTCAATCAGGATATCTCGGGCTGGGATGTATCAAATGTGGTTTACATGAATGAGATGTTTTACTTCGCCACCGATTTTAATCAGAATATTGGATATTGGGATGTTTCAAGTGTTACTGACATGGAGGGAATGTTCTTTGCTGCCACCGATTTTAATCAAAACTTAGCAGGTTGGGATGTTTCTAAAGTAACTGATACCAACGGAATGTTCTATGCTGCAACCACTTTTAATGGCGATATTTCGCAATGGGATACATCAAACGTAACCAAAATAAACTCAATGTTTTATGGCGCTTCGAGTTTCAACCAAGATATTTCTGGTTGGGATGTTTCAAATGTAAATGATTGGTATGGTATGAATTCAATGTTCCATGGCGCTGAAAGTTTCGACCAGGATATTTCTGGTTGGGATGTTTCAAACGTGAATAATATGTATGGAATGTTTTACAATGCCAGGACGTTCAATCAAGATTTATCAAGTTGGAATGTCTTAGGGTCAATTAACATGAATGAGATGTTTGAGGGTGCAGATGAGTTATCTGATGAAAATAGATGTGTTATTCACAACTCTTTCAGTTCGAGTGACTATTGGACTTATGATTGGTATGAATATTGCAGCAAGGCCCAAATCAACGGATAGCAGCACCGCGGATAGGACAAAGACGAATACCCCATATTGGTAGATCGCTTGGGTACTTATTGTGCATATTTGACGTAAGGCCCCCTGTCCTCTCAATATTAATTCAAGAGTGAAACCAGCCACCTAAAGAGCCCCATACGCATACACAGGCCCTGCAAAAGTATGTGAACCAGGCTTAAATCCATCCGTTTATGGAGGATAATTGGTGGGGGGACGATAAGACCTTGGAATCGTCCCTAGACGAGCCAACAGCTGTTCCGGGGGACGGTGAGAAATTGGTACTCAAGGCAAACAGGAATG
>CALBFP010000301.1 GCA_937894115.1 uncultured euryarchaeote | reverse complement strand
ATTAACGGGGAACTGGTAACGGTACCCGAAAACGTAGGTATCAACACAGCATCATGCAACGAATCCGGTGCCAACATGCATGTTGTCCACACCCATTCAAATGACGGCAAATTGCACCTTGAAATGCAGACCGATGAAGACGTGGAATTGGGTGTGTTCTTCGACATTTGGGGCTACCATTTTGATTCGACAGGAATCTTTGATTATCGCGTAAACGAAACCCATGCGATGACCATGAGCGTTCGTGACGCAGAGGGTAACGTCACCGATGTTGAGACCTTCGATCGCTTCATTCTCCTCGACGGTCAAGAGATTTTCATTGACTATGGGCCAAGTGCTTAAGCACTGAAGCGTCCTTCAAACGGGGTTGTTTCTTCCCGTACGTTGGTCTCTTGCATTCGAACAACTGTTACATCGATCCGCTCCGTATTGGTGTAGATTCGACGCAATTCTTGAAGCATGGCGTGTTGGACATCGTCTTCGTCGACTCCATAAAGCACCGAAAGGTGATGGAATCGTTCTCCATTGACCATAGCGATGAATTCAACCATCCATTCCTTGACTTGGTCATCGTGCGTGTTTGCCTCGAATGTTTCTTCCATGGTACTACTTCCTCTGGATACCTTATCAATCAATGGGTCATTTGCATCGTTATTTTCCGAAATTCGGTAATTATTTCTGGATATCAGACATATTTTGTTATTTTTACTCCTCTTCTCTTACCTTTTCTTTTAGATTAACGGTCACAAGTCCTAAGATTCCAATCGACAGGAAAATCAGTACCGGTAAAATCAACGGCAACTCAACACCAACTTCTGCTACAGGCGATCGGACTGAGAGTTCGACAACTCCAAGTGGTTTTGTATCCTCAAAGCTGTTGTTGCTCAGTCTCTCCTCAGTAAATTCATGAACGACAATGACAGACCATTCATCCACGTTTTCATGATTGATTGAGGCAACATAGGGAGCTTCAATTGTTGCATTAATGGCGAGCATGTGGGAGCCGGCTGTTGCAAACTCGGCCAAACCAACCAAAACACGGTCACGATGGGGCTCGCCGGGATTATCAAAGGCCTTGTCGACCATTTTCTTATGCTCCACAAAGAGGATTGTAAATTGCGTCTCATTGACCACTTCGTCTAATTTTGGGGGCATGACCGTTACAGTGAGATGTGTGGAGTTGGATTCCGCAGTAACCCTGAGTTTGGTGTATTGTCGTTGATTTGACTCTGAGCGAAGGATGTCTCCTTGCACATCTGGCCAAGAGGGTACGCCTTCCCGTACCTCTCCGTTGTTGACTACAAATGCTGGGGTTGGACCCAAGGAAGAATGCTGAATACCCAGTCGGTCAATCCGATGCTGTCCAGCTTCGAGTTGAAATGCATCACCAACATCCATTGGGTGATACGCTACCATCGCTATTCTCGTGCCATGTTCTTCAGCAACCAGGCTCAAATCGGGATCAATCTCAGCACAAGCAACACAATCTGTTGCTGTCTTTTCCTCGACAAGAATGCTGTGACCACCAATAAACTCTTCGTATCCATCCCAGTCTTTTGGTTCGATTTGTAGAGCATGAGCGTGTGGAAACACCAACAAAATTGAGCAAAGCAAAATCGCCTTACGGATTGCGCTCATGGTCTGCCCAATCACTCAACCTCCTTCATCTCATCGTTTCGGCCAGGAATGCAAGGAAGATGTTATGGCTGCGGTGCCACGGATTGGTCAATGGGGAATGCCATGGCAGACCATTGGATTGAAAATCACAAGCGTGATTCTTGGCGTCGTCAAGCCAAGGCCAGTGGGTATCGTGCACGCTCAGCATTCAAACTCAAACAGATTCAAGCCAAGTTTGAACTGATGAGGCAAGGTGATGTTGTTCTCGATGTTGGCTGTCATCCGGGTGGTTGGGCTCAAGTTGCTGTCGAAGAGGTTGGCGATACAGGGACCGTCATTGGTATCGACCTCGAACCGTGTCAACCCGTTGATGGCGCTCAACTCATGGTTGGTGACATCACAGACCCATTGACTCAAGAACGGATCGTCAAAGAGCTTGAACAACGTCAAGTGAACGCCGTTGTTTCCGACATATCTCCAGATATTACTGGAAAATGGGATGTTGACCAAGCGGTGGCGATGACACTCGTTGCGAAAGTGTTCGATTTTGCCTTACCGCTGCTTTGCAGCGGTGGTTGGTTTGTGACCAAATTGTTTCAAGGAGTTGGGGTGGAAGAATTGATTGAAGCCGTTAAACCACATTTTTCTCAGGTTCGGCGTTTTTCTCCTGAAGCGTCGAGAAATTCATCCTCTGAGGTGTATCTCATTTGTCGAAATCATACGCCATGGAAGGCTAAATCGATCTCGATTCTTGACCGCTATGAGAATGCAGTCAACAAAATTCTTGGTGGTGACGAGATCATTGAAGATGTTGAAGCGACAACAACAAACTTCAGAGTTCGCAGAAAAAAAGCGGACTGAAACTCTAATAATCGTTGATGTCCTTGTTCCTTTTATGAAACTCACAAGCGTTCATGACTTGAAACCAAACCGTATTGTTGAAACTCTGGAAGGTACAATTCTTCGTTCCTATCCTCTATCGATGAGGTTTGCGCGAAATCGTTGGATTCCAATACGTCATGTGATTCTTGCAGATTCAAGCGGCTGGGTCATCGTCAAAGTGTGGGGTTCTGTTGCGACTGAACTCCTTCGCCATCAACGGATACGTATTGAAAGCGGTTATTGCTTTGAGCAAAATGGGTCCCTTTGTGTTACGATAGGCATTCACGCTCGTCTCATGATTTGCACGCAAGCATAAAGAAGGAGAGGTCGTGGCCGAATACATCCGAGGCAGAGTCATGACAAGTCGAGCAAAAAATTGCACCGCTTCTGGTAAGCCATTAACTGAAGTAGGCTCCACAGCCTTCCCCTGTCCAAACTGCGGTTTTTCAATAGGTCGCAGCCCCCGATGCCGTGATCAAGGTGTCTCATACGTTTGCGTCGAGTGCGGATTCGTTGGTCCCTGAGGTGAAAATATGGGCATGGTAGCAATGACATACAAAGTAAATCCTGATGCGGAAATGGAAGACGTCGATACGAACATGATTTCGATGACCATTTCGACGTTTGCAGATGAAAATTATGACGTACAGAGCGTAGAAGTGAAACCACTGGCTTTTGGACTCAAGTTTGTTCAAGTTCATGTTGTTATGAACGACGGTGAAGGCCTTGCTGACGCATTTGAAGAAAAGATGTCAGCAATATCTGGCGTTGGTGAAATCGAAGTCATCTCAATGGGACTTCTTTGAATCACAATTGATTCAAAGGTACTCGCATAAACTCACGCAGCAGTATCGTTGCGTAAGAGCCGCTTGCAAGAGTAAATCTGAATTTTAAGCATGCACCGTCAGGATGCCATCGGTTCCCTACCTTCGGCCCTTCATGCCAACGCTCACCGAGGCTCTCGCTGGATGCTTTCGGCGTGGTCTCTACCGTAAATTCATCAAAGGTTGTTGTAAGAGCACGACGTGTTCCAGTAGTCGTCAAGCGAGGAATCTCTACGATTTCCCAATCCGTATCGTTCAGACCCATCTCGTTTAGGACCGATTGTTCCATAAGGCCCGTATCGCCTTCACAGGTCTGTACGTCTCGACCAGGAAGCGGTCCCGTTACAGAGAGACGTCCGAGCTCGCAATTTCTTCCGATTCGGGGGGCGGTTCGTTCCTCGACAATCACGCAATTGTTTGCGGACAACTGCCCCTTCTCGTCGAGCCGACCCACAAGATCTCCAGCTTCTGGTTTGGTGATGCTGATTCCGTTCGCCAATCGGTGACGAAGACTTCGATTGAACACGACCGATTGCAGCGCATGAATTGTCATCAATTGGAGGTTGTTTGGTAATTTTCGAAACGCTCCAACATAATCTTCAGAATTGTCAAGCAAGTGTTCGGTCATTCGGCGTTCATAGCCCAGCCATTCTGGAGCAAGGGCCAATCCTTCCTTTGTAATCCCGTTTTCTCGGATGTGTTTGCGAAACGTTGCGACATCTGGAGACTCATGCTCACCTTCTTTGCTGATGTAGGTGTGAACCGCTTCTGCCCACTGCTGCTGAACGACGAAACGACCGACTTCGGCAGTAACTGAACGCCCACTTCCGAATCGTTGCGGACCAATCCAATTTGGAAACCGCCCGGTTCCCAGTTTGTTTTGCATTTCTGCACGGATTCGTTCGACCTCTTCTAATGCCTCTTGTTCATTCATGGGCCGACCGTCTTCAAAAGCACAGCCTCGGACAACAACCGTGAATCGGTTTCCACGATGGTTGCCAAATCCGATTTTTTGATGGGTGCGACCGAGAACCTCGATAACAACGTCGTTCATCTCAATTTCTTCAACCTTGAATTGAGGTGCATCAATGACAAAAAGTTGTGAGGTAACGGCTCGTTTATCCTTAGTCCCAGCAAAAAAGATTCTGTTTCTGGAGATGCTCAATCTCTTGGCAAGATTGTTGCAAAAGCGGTTGGTTTCCCAATTTGTGAGTGTGATTTTGGCAACGGTAAACCGACCTTTTGGATTCAAGGTAATGGTCGTGGCAATTTCTTCAACACGAAAGTCTGCAACTCTCGATTTAAGAACACCTCCAATACCATCGTTATCGGTTGCGTATCCAATCAGTCCGATGGCTTCTGCCAGCGAATCGTTCGGCTGCATAGCAGCCACCTCATAGCGTTAGACTATCGAAATCATTTGACAAACTCGCGACAATTTCATTCAGGATTTCGTCTGGCTTTGCTTTTCCTGCGGTGCGAATGTAGAACTCTGGTGGATCGAGGTCTGGGTGGCCTGGGAAGTAGTTGGCGTATTCGACCGACTTGTGGTTGTTGAGGCGGTCTCGAAGGACTTGCAGGGCGGTGTGTGATTCACCTGTGATTCGTAGTCGGAGTTCATTTTTTTCATGAATGAGGACCTTAACTGGCATGTTATCGTCTTGGCGACCAACCTCCCCGTATTGAACCTTGCCGTCATCCAGAATACGGGTATTTACTTCATCAGAGGTCATCTCACCCTGTCACTTAAACACCCTCTACCCTTCGGAATGTGCATGGACACCTCGGATTATGAGGACCAAATGGCGCAGTATGCGGGTCTCTTCGCCCGTCTTGCACTTCCTATTCTCATCGTCTCTGGCCTTCTGACGGTCGCCCTAGGTGCACATTTGTTTTTTTCACCGCCAGAATTCCGTACGGATTTGAATGATTTTGCACCCGAATCGGAATCCAACAAAGCGCACGACGAAATTCACGCATATTTCCCCGACGAATCTCGTCCGCTGTTCGTTCATGTTACTCGTGACAACGGTGGTAATGTCCTAAGCATGGATTCACTTCAAGAAATGAATGACGATCTTACGAATCTACAAGCAGATGATCGGGTAAATATGCAAGAAGTAACAGCGTGGACAACCTCACCGGGGATGATTCAGATTGCCCTTGATGAGCAATCACCCGGGAAAAACCTCAGCGATTATCAAGATTGGACATCGCTCATCGACGCTATAATCGAAGAGGACACGAAGTGCAAGATCGATCCCGATGACGCATTGCTCAGTACTGTCAATTTCGTTGCCTCCGCTCTTATCAACAAAAATTTAGACATTTCCGCATCGTGCAGTTACCTCGAAAGCGGTGGTGGTGATGCGGTTCCAACAGCGGATTCGACCGCCTGGGTTTTGGAAATCAATCCAGAACTTGGTGAGGATGAGCGCCGAGAAATCCAACACAACATACGTCTCGCTTTTCGTGACATTAGCGATACCTCCAACATGACGTATTCTGTGGCTTCCTTGGACTTGATGTCCTACGATATCGATGAGGGAACGTTCGAGAATCTTGCGATGCTCATCGTATTGGCAACATTGGTTGTCATCGTTCTTCTGTTTGTTGCGTTCAGAAATCTTAAGGGTGTACTTTTCCCGCTTATCAGCCTCAACGCTGCACTCATTTTCACCTACGGATTCATGAACCTGATTGGCATTGAATTCACTGCATTGGAGGTTGCAGTTGCGCCACTTGTCTTGGGTCTGGGTATCGACTATGCCATACACCTCCAGCGGGGATTGGCTTATCATCGAAAGACCACAGAGTATGTAGCCGAAGCTTGGATGAGAGCATGCGGTAAGTTGAGTGTTCCTCTCTCGCTGGCTGTTGTAACCACAGTTGCAGCATTTTTGGCCAACATCGTATCCCCACTTCCACCGCTTTCGACCTTTGGAATTGCGCTTGCTTTCGGTGTTGTTTGCGCTTTCCTTTGCTCGACCTTGCTGATCGGTTCGCTGCATGTCATCTTCAATTCCGAGCAAAAGAGCGTCGCTCGTGAACCTCTCAAATTAACCGATTTGACAAAACCACTGCTTGCATTGCATCGCAAACAACAAGTTGCAGTTCTCTTGGTGGCGATTGCGATTTCAGGAGCCTCAGTCGTCGGTGCCATGCAGCTCGAGACGGATTTTGACCTCTCTGACTTCGTCAATGAAGACATGGAAATCATGTCGGTCCGTGATGAAATCAACACCAACTATGACAGTGCGGGATGGAAATACGTCTATGTTCTGATGGAACCCAGTGCGGGTGGTGTCATTGATGATGATGCTATTCTTCTTGACCAGTTGCGGGGATTCCACAGTGACCTAAAACAAAATCACGATGTGGTCGGAACGGATGAGCGATATCCTTCTCCATCCTATGAGGGTCCATATGTTGTTCTGCGTGATGCCATTATGCGCAACCAATCGTTTGGTGATTCTCACGGTCTTGAAGTCTATGGAAACGGAGACATCTACAACAAGGAATCTGCTGAAATAGATTTGGGTACGGTTTTTGCAAGCCTGAAAAACAACTACACTGTTGCTGATCCAATCACCGGGAAAACCTGGAGTGATCGTGTCAATGCGACGGTCCACTTGGATGGAACGAACATCGCTCACTTGCGCTCCGAAGTCCGTGTCGAAGCAACAACTTCAACCGAATCAAAACGTGTTGTTACCGACTTTGAATCCATGATTGGTGACATCGACGATGAGGGTACACTTCGTTATTCTTTGAGAGATCATGCCACGATTCATGTAACAGGAGATTTGGTTGTTCTACAACAAGTTCTCGACGGTCTGTCCTCGTCCCAAGTGAAATCCACTGCGATATCTCTCGTGGTTTCGTTTGCTGTTCTCCTTCTGTTAACGCGAAGAATTTTACCTGCCTTCATTGTGTTGCTTCCTGTAGGAATGGCAACACTTTGGGTTGTTGGTTCAATGGCAGTTCTTGGGATCAAATGGAATGTATTGACCGTACTGGTTACAGCTTTGACTTTGGGTATCGGTATTGACTATACCATTCACATGTGGCGTAGAATCGAGTGGGAGTTGCAACGTCAGGACGATCACTGGTCGGCGTTGAAAACATCGCTGGAAACCACTGGAGTCGCCTTGATGCTTTCTGCGGCAACTACCGCTGCAGGATTCCTAGTGCTGATGCTCTCACCGATGCCAGTGATTCAGGACTTTGGCTTAATCACTGCAGTGACCGTCTTCTTCTCATTGATTTTGGCACTGGTACTGCTTCCTGTTCTTCTTGAACTCGCAGCCCGGTCCCAAGAGGCAATGGACAACGGTTCCTAAGACAGGGCTTCGATGACACTCTCCATGTCAAGCCCTTGATCTCGTGCAACGAGAGCCAACGCCATCCAGCCTGTTATGTGAATCAATGCACGCTGCTTTCGTGTTGCTCTTCGTTGAACCTCTTCTGTTTCAAGTCCCGAAGATCGTGCAATGTATTTCAACAACCTGCGGGTTGTTGAGGCACGTGGGTCACTGGGTTCTTGCTTGAGTTCGGCAACAACTCCCAATTTTCGCTCTGCGTTTGGTTGAACCTTCGGTTCTGTCGATTGCAATGACTCGGATTGAACGGCCGTATATGCAATCGGATCCAACAATCGTTGTGGCCGAGGAAACCAGCCCAATGGCGTGGATGAGGTGGAAAAATCATCAACAGGAGAGAGATTTTCCTGACCTCCAGCCAACCATCCTGCCTTGATGAGCGATTGAACTGCCGTGGTCGCTTCATCCGGTTTGAGCCAACCCATATCCAAAGAAAGAATTCGTTCGATGTCCATCGCATCAAGAGAGGGCTCGCCACGAAAGCAAATGGCGAGAACTCTTCGGATGTCCTCTGCTTCCTCATCGCTCATTTATCGTTCGACTCCTCAATTTTTTCAAACTGACCATCTTCAAGCAGTTTCCATCGACCACATTCAGGGCCGACGTAAAAGGTTCCATCCGTGGAGTATTCGTATTCGCCTCCTGCCGGAAGTTCTTCCCAACTTCCAACCCGTATCGCTTCGCTTTCAGGAATCAATGCATCAAGAGCAGCGAATTGTTTTGCTGCCGCTGCTGCAGGTGATTCTTCAACAGGAATCGGTTTTGGTTTTGCAGGAGGCGGCCCTTTCTTCTTTGGGCCAGTTGTTGATGCTGCTACGTTTTTAGGTCCTGTTTTCTTTGTTATCTCTGGTACTTCTTTTTCAGAGAATATGTCGGTTTCATTTTCCTGGCTGACTGCTTTTTGCGATTTTCGCCTGAGAAGGACAAATACCAGTGCAACACATCCAACGATGGAGGTGCTTGCAACAAAGATTGTTGAAGAAAAGCCTTCGCTGGATGACGTGTAGGTTTTTACCCACTTGTTGTTCTCTTCATCCAATTCGGCTATGGATTCATTCGAATCGATGATGACGCTAAGTTCCCATTCCCCTTCAGGTACTTCAACAACAATCCTGATGTTGCTCGCTTCAGACTTGTCAAGCCCTGCGACGGTTTTTTGCGCAACCAATTC
Organism: uncultured euryarchaeote; assembly: GCA_937894115.1. Classification (GTDB taxonomy): domain Archaea; phylum Thermoplasmatota; class Poseidoniia; order Poseidoniales; family Poseidoniaceae; genus MGIIa-L2. The sequence continues at coordinate 18,600 of CALBFP010000301.1, read as the reverse complement.
GCTTCTACCGTCATGATTAATGAAAACACTAACATTGAACGGTTGTTCAATGCGCTGACCAGAGTTGAACACTTGAATGGTGGCTGTCGTTTCTGAGTTGGCAACAGGGTCCTCTTCGAAAGCAACCTTCGAGAGTTCGAGATCCGGTCCTTCCGAGGTAAGCGAGCTTGAAAACCAAGGGTCTTCTTGCGTGTTCATTCCCTGTGCTACGAGCTGCCAGCCCGCATCATCTGTTCCTGATGCCCAACAACTCAGATAAGCTTGAGAACCAAGCAACGATGGTTGACCGGATTCTGAAAAGTTGAATTGGAACGAAAACATGGTACGTCCATCAAACACAGTAATGGAATTTCGTTCAAGTGTTATCGGTTCCCAATCGATTGTTGTCGATGTTACTTGACACGTCATCCGAAGCGCGTTTGTCCATGATTGGGGTTCGTCAATGTTTGCACCGATTTCGACATCGCTCAGATCGAAACGAGAGATTTGATTGAAGGACGATTGGAGCAGAAGTGGTGCATCTCCATCGATGATTAAATCAGGTATCTCTGTCTCAAAGAAACGTTCGCTTTGAAGCGGATCCCATAATTCCAGTTTCGCATCAAAGATTTTACCGCTTGATTCAGGAACCTTGAATGTGGCAGCAAAGGTACCATCCTCGACAAGAACCGCTTGGCCCCCGACCCAGTTTGAGGTTTGAAATTGACCAACCCACCGCAAAGCAATCATTCCATTGTAAGGTTCACCACTGGTCGTATGTTGTACAGCCCCTGTAACCCGTACCTCATCGTTAATTTGCAAGACGGTATTGGTGGACAAGGGTCCTGAAGTGCCCTGTTCCTCATTCCCTGTGTAATCTTCTATAGAAGCAATAGAAACGGTAAGGTCACGCTCAAAAGACCATGCATTGACCTCATCATGGAACGTGAAACCATCCTCATCGAAGGTACGTACCTGAAGTTTCCCAATGTCCAACCCAGAGGATGTTAATTGCCACATTACCTCAAAATCAAAAGCGATGTGAAGTTCATCGCCAATCGTTGTTGCCGAACAGAGTTCTGTGGCTTGCAGTCGCCCGTCGAGTTCAAAGCACCCTTCATTGGTACGGTAAACAAGGCCAAGATCATCATCACCTCCAAGCGTAATTCGAACCGTGTTGATGTCGCTCAATCCATTGGCGTCTTGAACCACAACGTTCCATCCGCTGCTCTGTGTTGGTTGCAAGCGTTGAGCAATACCGCTTTCGGTTGGGTAACGCTCCTCAACCGAGAGAATTGTGCTTTTCGTGGGTAGGCGACTTGTCCAGTGAAGATGACCTCGCTCGGTTCCATCGGTTGGAATTGTGCGCCCATCTCGATCCGTTCCCTTGAGGAAGACGTTGATGGAATCCCCCTCGTTGTTTCCCGTCTCATTAAGGTAGAACAGAAATTGCCATGACGTGTCGATGTTGATGAGATTGTATTCAACAAGTTCCATCTCATCTTCTCCTGCAAGCCCATCCTGGTTTGTATCGTGCACACCTTCAAGCCAAACGTATGCTTGAACGTCCTCTGTATCAAATCCAACGGCATCGTATAGGTCGATGGTTACGGTCCGATTTGTGTTTACATTGAGATAAGAATCAACAAGTGGAGATGTGGTTAGTGGAACAGGTGCAAATGAATCGAGGAGGAATTGTAGTGTTGTTGCGTCGGGATTAACGTGCAAGTCAAGAGAATCCGTGGTTTGTGCTTCCAAACGAATCGTTGTTTGGCCCGAAACATTGTTTGGAAGTTGGATGATAAAGTCCGTTTCTTGGTTCTCATTGAGGCTGACATAGGCGGTTGAAGTGTTGTACCAGGATCCTGATAACACTTCATCTAGCGTGATTTGTTCCACCTCAACGTGGATGCGTGCCTCAATGTTGTTTGACAACGGGCGAAGTCCGGTGCTGGAATACGCATGGTCTATGGATACAGACAGCGTTGAGCCTCCTTGCAAAACCTCTCCTTGAACTACTTCATTTCCACCTTGGGTAGAGAAGTTTGAGGTAATGCTGTCCATAAAAACAGCGATTGACCGATCGATGTTAATCGGTGTTACATGCGTATAGGTTGAGGTTGCGACCCCTTCCGTTGAGGTTCGAATCAAAACATTCTCCGTGTCCATGTCGTTGAACGATATGCTCCAGTCCACATCTTGCACACCTTCAACAGCCTGCGAGACTGCAACATTGTAACCACTAAACAAACCGTCCGTATCACTGACGATTGTCGAAGAACCGTCAGGAGCGGTTCGAATTGTGCTCCATTCTGCGTCTGGGTGCAGGAACCCCTCTGCAGTGGCTTTGATCATTGCGAATTCAAACACTGCTGGATTTGTTAATTCGTTTTCCAAGACTGAATGATGTGTTGTAAACGTAATCTGTGGTGCGTTTGGTTGGATGGAACTCGGATTGTTGAGTGAGAAGGATGCCTCTTCAGCACCCCATCGAAGAGCATCAAGGTTTGGAATGGTCCAATTTTGCACATCTTCGGTAAAAAGTTGAATTCGATATTCCATCAGTCCTTTGTCACTCGCAGCAACCGTAGAAAGCGAATGATTTGCAATACCGAGGAGTGCTAGTCGAGCTGGATTGACGGTATCGATTGGCTTCCATGTTTCGGATGCGATTCCTGATTCAGAATTGGAGACACGGTATTGAAATCCGACGGAGGTTGATGTTGGCTCTGAGCCAAGTAATTCCATCCACATCAACGAAGCAGAGCCATGTTCTGTGGTTGCAAGGTTGTTGATCGGTGATGAAATCCAACCGGTGTGGTTATCGATATAGGGGGCAATCTCAGTCTCGTCGAGATATTGCACACCCCATCCGTTACCATAGGGCTGAGAAGAGATATCGCCGCCTGCAAAGACGGTCACTCCATCGGCATCAATGGCGGCTAGATCAAAGATACCGATGGCCAAATCGTCTTGTTTTCTCCATTCATTTGCGGTTGGTACATAGCCCCATGTGTCTTTTACAGCAGCACTTTGGCTGTGCCCACCAATCAACACAATTTCGTCGTTATGAACAGAGGCTGCCATCCCAAATCGGTGGAAGCTCATGTTTGGCAGTTTTGTCCAAGTGTTGGTTGATGGATCGTAAACCTCGCTGGTGTTGAGGACAGGCTGAGAACTCCATGTGTATGGGCCTTGCATGCCTCCGAAAGCATACAAAAGCCCGTGGTATTCAACCAAGGGAAAAGCAAACCGTTTTTCGGACATGTTCGCAAGTTCTGTCCAAAGACCGGTCACTGTATTGTATTCCAAAAGGCGGTCTGTCACGTCGTTTGCACTTGAGTTCTGCACTCCTCCAGCAATGTATATTTTCTCGCCGATCGCTGCCATTCCAAAGTTACCAACTTCCTTTGAAGGAGGCATGCTGGTTGTGGTGTTCATCCATGCTTCATTGGCAAGGTCGTATATCTGAACCATTCCCGTTGATTTTCTGGCAGGTGAAACATTGGGATACCAATCTCCAATCGAGTATATTTTGTCGTCTATTTGAATACATTCGTGGTATTGTTGAGCGTTTGGCATACTGAATTGTGCTAGTGACCATGTCTCTGTAGATCGATTCCAAATTTCGATGAGATTGGTCGAACTTTCGTCATTGGATTGTTGCGGGTCAGGATCTGTGCGTCCTCCCATTAGATAGACAAGTTCGTTGGTTGTGTCATGGGCCATGCATCCATGAGCACGTGTAATCATCAACCCTCCTCCTGTAGTTGCTGTCCAACTGATTTCGGGCCGTTTCAACTCCAGTTCCGAAGTGGTTGTGTTTTTACTCACTTTGTTCAACAGAAATCCCTGGCCTGAAAACCCGGTTTCTTCACCATTTGCCGTCTTGACGTCTTCTTCGTCCGGTTCGAGAACAAACTGTGCCGGTTGTACCGTAGCGAGAATCATGATACCGGTGAGGAACAAACCAAGACCGATTCGCCGATTCCACATACATCGTCCTTTGTTCATCCTGTTCTTGAGCCTTGCCAAGGGCTGTTCAGAATGGAGGAACTGAAGGTTCATAATCAGTTGAATTATGCGCTCTTTGATTGCAACCATGGTTCGAGAGTATATCGCACGCGACCCAAGGACGGGTCTACCCATATCAACAGGACGTCGAAAGACTCGAAAAGCGGATAAAAAGGAGCGCATAGGTCCTTGGTTGGAATGCTCTCGGCAAGACATTCTCAACCTCGCAAACGGCACTCAACAAAACCTCCAAGTAAATTGGAATGGAGGTAAACATGTCCTTACTCAGGCCGATGGAATTCAAGGCCTGAGTCGCCTCAAGGGCGTTTGGGCAGATAGGGCGCATGCGAGTTTGTTGTCTGCGTTGGAATCGAAGAATGCCAAAATCCGTGTCGCAGCACTTGAGGTACTTCCGATTGTTGCTGAACAGCGATCCGATGAATTGTTTGATTGGTTGTCGGTTCTTTTGGACGATGACGATGCTAATGTACGCAAAGCGGCGAGCCTCTGTCTTGAACAAGCAGCACCGACTTTTCCTTCCGGCGTGGACAGTTCTCTTGCTCAAGAATTGCGCTCAAGCAATCCAGCTCGAAGCGAGCCTGCGTGGCGTGGTTTGAAGGCCTTGACGGAAACATGGCCAGAGGTGGTTTGCGATCACATCGATGAATTGCTTCTCATCGACGACCATCGCCTGAGGAGAAAAGCATCGAAATTGTTGCGAAATGTTGTACAGCGTGCGGGTGCAATGGGTTGGGATCTCATTTCATGGGCACTAAATGACGCTGACCATGAAGTTCGACGTAATGCGTCACAAACGCTTTCATCACTTTCAAAAAAGGAACCCAGAATTGCCATTATGCTCACAGAGCGTGCAATTCTCGATAGCGATGCGAAAGTGCGCAACAACGCTTTACGTGCAATCCGGTCGATGGATACGGATGATTCGCGTGCTCGAAATCTGATCCTAAACGGAACCCGTCATTCCAGCGTTGAAGTTCGACGTTCGTGTATTGAAATGTTACCGATGTTGCTTGTTGAGGACAAATTACGAGTCGTTGCAACCGAACTTCTTCAAACCGAGACCGATTCTGGATTGAAGAAAATGCTCAATGAAATGACCTATGATGCTTCCATTGAAGGTTCTGAAGACGAGAAGAACGCATTCCTTTCCCCAGCGTTACCTGTACCAGCGTTGGATCGAGAGGTTGCTCATGCTCAAGGAAAGGCGGTCGGTCTGGAAAAGGCACCTCTTGATGTTCCCATGCTGGATAATCCTCGAGACGATGAACTTCTAGAAGAATAACGACATCGTTATGAGGGGGCGGTGAGTCGCTTGGACAGCGAGGTCATGACATGATGAACGACAAAGAACTCCAGTTCGACCGACTTTGGGAAGGCATTACACCAAAAGGTGTAAACCGAACCAAGGCTCTAAAATTCCGGCAATACATCCTCGAACACGTCCGACAAACGCGCCGTCCTCTCAACCGTGACAACGCAAAAAAGTACTGGATGGGTCAACTCCAAGCCGAAATAAAAGAAAGGGAAAACTTCTGATTCACGTGGGGGCCACCTCCGTCTCGGTGGCCTGAACCAATGAGACGGAAGGAGCAACATGTTCACCAAAACACGATTCGATTCTCTGCAATTACCCGATTCACTGATGCAAGGCATTATCGCTCTTGGCTGGGAATCGCTTACTGAAGTTCAACGGGATACAATACCGTTAGCACGTTCGGGTCGCGATGTAATCGGTCAAGCACGTACAGGGTCCGGGAAAACCGCCGCTTTTGGATTACCCATTCTCGAACGATGTCAACCAACTGGAGAGCTCCAAGGTTTGGTTCTTGCACCAACTCGCGAACTTGCCCAACAAGTTGCTGAAGAGATGAATTTGCTTCAAGGAACACACGGTCTGAAGATTATGACTGTTTATGGGGGCACTGACCTTGAAAAGCAAGCACGTGGTTTGGACTCTGGAGTGGACCTGATTATAGGAACACCTGGACGTGTCATGGACATGTCTGAACGCGGTCACCTTGACCTAGCAAAAGTGGAAGTGTTCTGTTTGGATGAGGCAGACCGAATGCTCGACATGGGTTTCCTACCCGACATCCTTTGGATTTTGGAACGGACGACATCAAGAAATCAAACATTGTTGTTCTCTGCAACCTTCCCTCAAGAAATTCTTGATGCGGCGAATGAATTCATGGACAATCCAGAATTTGTGTTAACCAATGAGGAGGAACTCGACATACCTCCCATCGACCTGTACAGAATTTCTATTGGTCGTGCAAACAAGCTTTGGGCTTTGGCTCGGTTGTTGGTGCGTATGGGCGATGAGGACCAATGCATTGTTTTTTGCAACACAAAGCGTATGGTTGATCTCGCCGTCCAACGGTTGCAGAAACATCGCTTCGATGCTGTTGGTTTGCACGGTGATTTGAAGCAAAATCAACGGGACCGTGTTTTGGATGGCTTCCGTGAAGGCAAGTCTCGTATTGTCGTAGCAACCGATGTCGCCGCCCGAGGAATCGACGTCGATGGTATTACCCTTGTCATCAACTACGATGTTCCCTCCGACATCGATTCGTTCATACACAGAATCGGCCGAACCGGTCGAATTGGTAGACACGGTGAAGCATGGAGCCTTGTGTCGAAAGACGATGCCCCACAAATGGGCAAGATTATCGCAACATACAATCTGTCTATTCAGGAATCCGATGCACCTGACCTGCCAGAGGGTATTGATCGAGATCCTGTTCGCAAACAGGATGACTTTGGTGAAAATGCAGATGTGTATGGATTCGTCAGCATTCGTCTTAACGCAGGACGGCAAGAACTGGGTTCTCCATTGCAAATAGCGACGTGGTTTGAAGGACACATGCGTTGCGACTCATTGGCTATCGGCGACGTCCATTATGAGGAAAATTCGACAATCGTCTCAATACACAGCAGCAAACTTGGCTTGGCCATGAAAGCGATTCAAATGCACCCCTTCGGAACACAAAACATCGATGCAGAAGTTCTCTGATCACTCTTCTTCGATTGATTGCGTCCGATTTCTCCATGACCCACGTGGTTTTTTCTTCTTCGTAGGTGGATTTGCTTCTGGCTCATCTTTCGTGTCTTGATTGTTGTTGGGCCAATTTCCATCACCATCCTTCCGTTGAATTTCATAGAAACCGAACGCTCCAATTACCAGTCCTAAAACAGCAAACGACCATGCTCCTTGAATCGCATTATCCCATGTGTTTTGAGCTCGAAGACAGTTTTCATTTGTCATTTCACTGAATGCACAGAAATCAATCACATTTTTTGCATCCATTGCGGTGGAATTTCCATTGACCCAAAACCAAGAAATTGCAAAGAAGGCAAGCATGATTCCCAAAAGTGCAACGTGTTTTTGCTCCCACCGCTTTCGGATGACAACACGCCACTGTTCTTTTTCTTCTTGCGAAGCTCTCAGGGTGCGTGATGCACCACCTACATACCTGAACCAAACAAGCCACATGGCCAACAAAACGATGAGGAAGCCCCACTTGTAGACGAAGGTGTGAAAGTTCCACATGTTGTTAAGACAATCTGGCTGATTGGGATTTGCAAGGCATCCTTCAACTGCGATCGGATAGAAGGCAACCAGACGGACTATGTTCAAGACGTAGACAATGCCGCACAACACGCCTATTGCTTTCAGCTTTTCTCGTTGGGTCACACCGTCTGTCATCAACACAAGCGTGGATATGAATATCATTTCATGAACGCCTGCACACTCGTCTGAAACGTAAAGGCTAACAGAATCGAAAGCACCTGGAAACGATTCATGATAAAAATCAATTCGTGTCAACCAACCGTTGTAGGTACTCAACGTTGAGGCTCCCTCTCCAAACATCAACTGGTTCACTTCGTTCCAAATGTATGCTTCTGTAACTTGTACGAGTGCAAGCGTATCCGATGGTTGCGTGATGAACCAATACAGCGCTTCTACTGCGAGCAAGGCTAAGGGAATTTTGCCGTAGCGAAGGCCGAGTTGAGCGACTTCGCCCCAACTCATGTCATCGCTTGCTTGTGCCGAGGCGGTCTTACCCATTGATGGATGCTTGTGCTTGCTCCTCTTCAACGTGTTGAGGAAAATGAGTTGGCAGAGTGGATGTCTTCAAAAGGCAGGGGTTTGACATCCCATCATGATGGCAGGGAAAGACGCAACGCATCTGCTCGATGTGCTAGGCTTTCTCTGCCCAGTACCCGTCGCTGAGGCAAAGCAAGCCTTGTCCAACATGGAAGTCGGCTCCGTTCTCAAAGTCCTTGCTAGTGATCCAGAAACGCTTCATGACATACCGTTAATGCTTGGCCGAACACCTCATGAACTGCTTTCAGTAGTCTCTCACGAAGGCGAGTATTCGTTTCTCATCGAGGTGAAAAGTCGTGAAAGATGAAGTGCCCAGCATCGCAAAACTTCCAACCATGTGGGGTCAATTCGATATTCATGTTTACCATGAGGAAGAAACGGGTCTCGATCATGTCGCATTGATGCTCGGATCGATGGCAGGACCAGATCCTGTTTTGCTTCGAGTTCATTCCGAGTGTCTGACCGGCGATGCCTTTTCTTCGCTTCGATGCGATTGCGGTCCTCAACTCGATGCGGCCATGAAAGCGATTGTGGCCAACGGCTGGGGATGTTTGCTCTATCTCCGTCAAGAGGGTCGAGGCATCGGCCTGCATGCAAAGATCCAGGCGTATCATCTTCAAGATAAAGGAGCGGATACACTCGATGCAAATCTTTTGCTGGGTCATCCTGCTGATGGAAGGGATTATCGAATCGCTGCTATAATGCTCAACGATCTTGGAATTAACCGCATCGCTTTGCTGACCAACAATCCAGATAAGGTGAAACAACTTGAGGAACACGGCATCGTTGTAGCAAAAACCGTTCCCCTTGTGGCGGGAGTTGGTCAAGACAACGTTGAGTATCTCCAAACAAAGGTGGAGCGAATGGGACACACCATTGATTCTTCAGAATTGGAATGAGTGGGGCCGTGGCCGGGAATTGAACCCGGGCTGGCAGAACCACAATCTGCCGTGCTAACCCCTACACCACCACAGCCATGGGGAGTTGTCCGTCATGGGCGTGGTATTTCAACAAATCGTCGTTGTATCAAGAAACCCGTTGTTTGAAATGCTACCACCGAATCCTTCGTATCATGCGCCGAAAAGGGAATGCACTCTTCTTGTTTGTGCTTTTGATTTGTTCGCTTTGTTTACCGATGCTTTCAACGACATCCGCACGCTCTGTACACGATACAGAGATGTACGATTTGTTCCCTCAGGGCGATTTAACCGATGCTTCCGTTTGGTCAGTAGGAGCTACAACATCCTTTACCTCACAACCTGCAACATACACGGAATCGATGGTCGCAGATCAGAGAATTACCATGGTTCATCAGCGTCCCCAAAATACGGATACGATGTCGTTCTGGGGCCTGACAAGTCCATCAGAATCGGACAACGTAATCGGTGCTCCTGACGGTCTTTTCATGTGGTCAACTGGACCTGTTATGAGCGTTCAGAATTTTGATGTTTCATCTTCCTCTCAGTATGTTATTACTGCTGTAGATGTTGTTCTTGCCTTCAAAATTACCGATGCGCTCCACATAGATTCTGTTCGGTTGTCAATGGACTGGTCAAACGGTACTGATATCCTTCGTACATGGTCGAATACAGCCTCAGCCCTCGATTACATCAACGGCTCTCAATATGCATTTGATGTTTCATCTGTTGATTCCTGGACATGGTCGATGTTGTCCACTGCTAAATTTACCATGGACTATGTTTCTGTTGGACAAACCGATGATGCACGTCTTGAATTGGACGCTATTGGCATTCGCGTAACGATGGAAACACCGTGGTACGGTGGAGAGGTCGGTCAAGCAGTTTCAACAGCCGCAGGACAAGATCTTCCTTTGATCGATGTGAATCTTAGCGTTGGCGAATACAATGGAATGTCGCTTTCCGTTTGCGGATTGGAATCCATCGATGGTCAGAGCATTGGAACATGGACGAGCCCCCCTATCGAGGCACCGCCTGAGCAATCCCTCGGACGCATCCATTATGTCGTCAATGAATCCGGAACGGAAGGCAACGTAAGCGTTCAATACGCAACCTCAAGCGATGGCATCTCGTTTGGTTCGTTTTCAATGTATGCTGGAGAGGCGATTTCGAGTGCGAGTTTTGTAAAATTGAAGATTTCTACCGACATCGCTTGCATCGTCTCCGTTTTTGTGGATGTCAACGACCCAACGCTTTCCATTTCAGGTCGCATCTACGGTGATGCTTCGGGAATCAATGCAACGCTTTCTCGGTGGACCATAACCGTGAACGACGTCACAGTGGCGAACCTCCCGGTTGCACTCGGACAATTTTCACATCAAATTCCAATAGGACACACCTTCCTTGCGGGAAATACCGATGTTGAAATTGCAATCAAGACCTGGTTCACGTGGGATTCTGATGGTAGTGCGAGTACTACAGCCTTTGAAATCAACTCCATCGCTGTTTCTGGCGGGTATGATGTTCTCTACGATGAAGACCCATCGTGTCAATTGGTTGGTAATCAATACCTAACTGAGGACGGAGGAGGTCTGTTTGTTCCTCTTCTTACACGCTGCATTGACGATAGAGGGTTGGTGGAAGATCTAACAGTTGCCTTTGTGAACTCAAACCCAACTCTTGTCGATGTATCACTCGATCAAGGGCAGGTTCGAATTTCCCTTCAACCAGAGCAATCCGGCGCTTCCCAAATTGGTATGACGGTTTCGGATGCAGCTGGTAACACTCATGTCGAGACGTTCTACGTGTATGTTGAATCGGTTGATGACGCTCCAAAACTGGATGAATTTCCTGCTTTAATTCAGGTTGAACACGCATTCGAAACAACCGTTCCATTCTCATGGTCGGATGTTGATACCTTACCTGCGTCTATGACGATGAGCGCTAACCGTTCATGGGTTGAAGTTGATTTGGAAAGCAATATGTTGACTCTAACTGCGCCCACACCAGGTTACACATCCGTTCTGTTGAGTCTTTGCGATTCCACTTCTTGCAACGATCGCGTGCTTGACCTTGCGGTCGTTTCACTGCCCGATCTTGAGCTCACACAACTTGAGGTTGGAGACGAGTCGAAAGGTGTTTTTGAACCAAAAGAATCCGCAGAAATCGGTCAATATCTCAAAGCTCGAATTTATGTGAGCAACTCGGGTTTTGCAACCGCTGAGATGGCGACAGTGCGCTGTACTGTCAACAATCAAACGGTTGATGTTGGGACCATACCGACGCTTGCACCAGGTGAAATCGATTTTGTTGAGTGTGCATTCCAAGCCTTGTATGCTGGGGATTTAATGATCGTTAAAGCCACTGTGGATGGAGGTCAAATGATCGACGAGCGAAACGAATCGAACAACGAAAAAGAAACCACACTGTCGCTTGTTGAACCTGTATTGAGCGATAAAGGAAGCACGGATTCAGGAATTTCTAAGACGGTAATTTATGTTGGCAGCGTTGTTGCTTTGATATTGATTGTAGCATGCTTTACGTTCTTTGCTCCTGCTAAAGTTCGCCAGTATGATGGAAAGCACTACTATGGTGAACCGAACACACCGGGCTTCGATGAACAAGGAAAAGCGATTGGAAAAGTGGAATGAGTTTTGCTATGAGTAAAGAAACAAATCTTCCGATTCTCTACAGTTTCCGACGTTGTCCATACGCAATACGTGCTCGATTGGCTCTCCTTCAATCTGGAATTTCGGTAGAACTCCGTGAAGTTGTCCTGAGAGACCGTCCTCAACACATGTTGGACATATCACCGAAAGGAACGGTACCGGTTTTACTTCTTCCTGATGGAGTCGTACTCGAAGAGAGTTTGGACATCATGTTGTGGGCGCTTGATGATGCATCCGTCCTTGGGGATTGGAAACGTTTGGTCGATGAAAATGATGGGGCGTTTAAGCATCATCTCGATCGATACAAATACAACAATCGATATGAGGACGCATTGACAGAAAACGAACATAGAAACAAGGTGCTTGCGTATCTCGAGGAATACGACAAACGTCTTACACATTCCACATATCTTTGTGGAGAGAAACCCACATTGGCAGATTATGCACTTGCACCATTTGTTCGTCAATTTGCAAACACTGATCGGATGTGGTTCGATCAGTTGACGCTCCCTTCGCTCCACAGATGGTTGGGTTCAATCCTTGAGAGTGAACTGTTCGTTCAAAGCATGACAAAGTTCAATCAATGGAACATTGGAGACAAGCCAATTGTGTTTGGTTAGTGGAATGTTTTGAAAACCGCAACCGTGTTGTCGGATAATGCCAAAAACAACGTGAACATTGATAACGGTGAGAATTTTTGCTAAGTATGTTCCAAGACTGTGGGGGTCGTTCAGCATTGCTGATGGAACGGATGTGGGGACATGTCAGAATTGAAAATACGCATTGAAACAGAGGAGTTCATTTACGAAGAGTACTTTGAAGCTTGATCACCAACGTCGTGGATACACGTCGTCGTTCATCAGTACAGCCGAAGGTCGGGCAATTTCGCCTTTCTCCATCGTTGTAATGGTTTCACTATCGCAGTTAACTTTGACGAAGCATACCGCTTCGCCTTTTATGCTCGTTACCAAGACGTTTTGCCCAGGCGTGAGATCGTCTGGGATAGAAACAAGTCCAGGTCGAAGCAAAGGCGCACCGTGCGCAAGCGCAGCAACTGCGCTGTCCTTGACAATAATGCGTGGTAAGCCTGCGAGAAGTTTTTCTGTAGGGTGAAGCATTCGCAGTAAAGCCTCCCCCTCGTTGCACTCTCTCCAAAGCCATACAGCATCAGCAATCTCATGCAATTGTACGCAATCATCCAAACTAAATCGACCTGAATCTTCGCGACGTAATTCCTTCAATTCAACGGGTTGATTCAGAAGCAGACCCATGTCTCTTGCCATTGTTCTGATGTACGTACCTGCTTCGCATCGAATCCGTGCAACGATTCGTTTCTCATGTTGGTCGAGCAATGAAAAATCATGTATTTTACGTGTCCTGACCTGTACTCGAACTGCAGAAATCTCAGGCGGAACATTGTATATTCGTCCGGTAAGTTTGTGCATTACTGCCTCAAGTTCCTCTTCGCTGATTTCGTTTTTGAATTGAAAGACTGCAATGTAGGTTTTGTTTTGTTCCAAAATCTGTTTCGTTAAACGCATTGCTTTTCCAGACATGAGCGGTAAAACACCGGTAGCGAACGGGTCGAGGGTACCCCCGTGACCCAATCGAGGCAATCCCAACATGTCTCGGACCCATGCAGCAACTTGATGGGATGTAGGACCCGCACCTTTGTCCAAGAGGAAGAATCCAGATTCCAAACGCTGCTCAATGGTTTTTAGATCCGGATAGGTTCCGATAGCATCGTCAGTTACCGCAGAATCATCGAGAACGATTGTACCGCTCATGTTGAGGCCTCCAGGATGTTAAGAACTTCAAGGAGTACTTCTTGAGGGTTTAGGCTGGTTGCCTCAATACGGTGCGTGTACGGCTCTTCTTGCTCTGGAAGCAAATTGTACAATTTGTGGAAACGTTGAGCATCAACCTCTGCACGCATTTCGCTTGCTTGAAGAATGGCTTCAAGGGTCCCACCTTCTCGTTTAAGGACACGGTTCGCTCGTTCTCGGTCATCGACTTCAAGCCAAATTCGAGGAACGTCTATGTTAAGCTGGTACGCCCACCATCCAGCAAGTCGACTTTCGACGATGGATGGTGCATCAACATCTTCTCGAAGCATTTCGTCTTTTAATAGCGCATCTAAATTTTGATCGACATCGATATCTTCCTTGCACAACCGACCGAATTCAGCCAGACTCATGTTTCTTCTCTTCGCTTCTTGACGGAACAATTGACCACCGTTGAGGGACGACCATCCCTTCTCCTCACTGAGAAGATGAACCAACGTACTTGTTCCACTCCCTGGGTGACCAGAGATGGTGATGCGGACCATTGTTCACACCCATTCATGATAACATACGTTGCATCGCATGTTTCGAGGTCCTTTCCGTTGCACGTTGTCGCTCATGCACGTAGGACACGTTTCGTTTGTCGCATCGGTTCTTTTTTCCTTGCTTCGTTCGATTGCTTTTGATGCAGGTTTTGTTTGCTTCTTGGGACTGTTTTTTCGTGAACGTTTTCTTCGTTGTGATGCTTGTTTTGACTTTGCACCATCATCCGTAACCACGAGATGGAGCAAAGGTTCGCTCAATTTTTCATTGGCCAGAACAATCGGATGGTTTCGGTATCGAAGGAGCTTGATGTGACGGTCGACAATTCTACCAAGCGGAGCGCTCATGCAAATGTATGCACAAATCCAAGCAGGGAAAAACAGGAATTTGTCGTCAATAAGATTCCATCTTGGAGCCCAAGGAAGCGATACATAGTCGACACGAAACGTTTCAACAGCGGTTGTCAACCAAGCAAATATTCCGATGATAAAAATCATGGTAAACATCATGGGTCGCATGGCACTCATTTGCACCTTGAGTTGTTCAGGCATCATTTGCTCTCTCAATGTGTTTGCTTTTTCTGTTAAGATGGGATCTCTGCTCATTCGACCGTCGTTCGCCATTTTTCGGACCTGTGATTGACGGTGACCAATGTGTGCTTGCTCGATTGGGTCGGCGAAGAAATTTCGAAGAATGGTGTTAAGTGTCATTGAAAATGTGCCCAGAATTAAAACGGTCAGAACAAAAAACTCCGTTTCAGGAAGCACAGGTGCAAGTATGGGATCTGCCATGTTGCCAAGCGCAGTCCGAATGTTTGGGTTGATGATAAGGAACGTCATCAATATCATGACCAAAAGCATGGTCATCATCGAACCGTTTGGTGGTGGTGGTGGTGGTGCCGCACGATTCGCCATGAACCGACTGTGTGGTATTAGGGTCATGAAGGTTGGTCTTCCGTTGGATTCAAACAGGAGGATGTTGTGCTCGGTAACATGCGCCGTAAGGAACCTCTCGACGTCAAAAGAACGTGGGAATACCCAGTACCGATGCCGATGCCTGGACGGCCTGTCTGTTGCACAGAAGCTGAAGCAATTGAACAACTGAATCGAATAGGGTTTAAAGATCGAATCTTTTTATGGACCGATGATGAACGAAGATCGATTTCTGATTGGGGTTTCCTCGCGAGCGTACGTCAAGGAGTTCCCCCGCTAGGAATTGAAGCTGAACTGAAAGCATGGTTGACGCAGTATCCTACTGCATGGTTGGCAGTTGACCTTCGGGATGGTGTGATTCCACCATCAACGCATACACCGCTTGAGAACCTGCTTGAAAATACAAAACGCAACGTCCTTGTCATTGTCAGTAGCAGTTCCGAAAACGAGCAATGGCCTCAATGGAAGTTGCCGTTCTAATCAAATGAATGTGAATCCACAAGTTGGGCAAGTCATGTCCGTTTTTGCGACAGATGTTGGGCATATTGGACAATCTTTCGTTTCATCACCATCTTCCGTGATTGATTCTTCTACGACTTCTTCAGAGGTTTCTTCGACAGTTTCTTCCGATTCATCGGTTTCTGCAGCATCCTCCTCTCCAGCAGTAAAGGCCTTAGCTGCTTCTACAAATTCTGCCTTCTTGAGGTAGCCGTTGTCATCGAGATCGAAATTCATCGAGTGCTCAAGGAATGCATCACGGTCTGTAATTTCGTATTCTTCCATCACTCTGAGCATGATGTCTTCACGGAACTTGATAGCGGGTGCAGTCTCTTCATCAGAGGTCTCATCACGAACATCTTCACTGGCATCTTCTTCTTTGGTATCATCGACAGTTTCTTCGACTTCTACAGGTGCTTCATCTTCGGTTTCTAGTTCATCACCGAAGTGCGCACCATGGAAGCGGTTGAGGGCTTCTGCATCGATTTCACCCTCACCTTTGATTTCAAAGGAAACATCCAATCGTTCGCCTTTAGCAACAACAGGTACCTTCCAAGTGATTTCGATACCATCCTCAGTTTCGTTGGTCGACATATCGACGTCGGTTCGCTTTTCGCCTCCAACGCCTCGAACGTGCCAATCTTTAATATTGAAATTTGATGGAATGACATCGCGAATGAATACATCTTGTAATGCAGTGTCGCCGTTGTTCTCGAAGAGAATCAAAACTTCGTAGCGGCCTTTACCTCCCATTGGAATGGCTTGCTTACCCGCCGAGAAGTTTCGGCGAAGGTGGCTAACTCGAATCGACGGTGCTTCTGGTGCATCGCGTACGCAGACAGGTCCAAATTGTTCGGAACTGAATTGGAACCGCGCAGGTGCATCAACACGCTCATTGCCTGGTGAAGGGTCGGGAGCATTGAGTTTGTAGGCCACTTCCATTGTCTTACCCGGTTTCAATCCGATTGGGCCTTTTGTTCCAACAGTTAGCGTCATTGTGTGCCCGTCTCCATCTGGTGAACGGTGTTCTTTTTCCAAGGTAATTCCAGCAGAAAGTTCACCTTTCCATTGATCTTCAGACAATTCTTTACCGTTAACTGATATAATCATGGAATCCATGTCAGGAGCATCGAAAAATCCAGGTATGTCATCGGTTATCCGCATCAGGTTAATCGTTGCAGAACCCGTGTTCTTCACCACCATTGAGGCTTCGATTTCTTGTTGTCGGAACGATCGCAGGGTATCGGTAGAGTACGACTTTGAGATTTCAGCGTCGACAACTGTGAACATGCTCTCTTCAAGTTTTAGA
This sequence comes from uncultured euryarchaeote, assembly GCA_937894115.1. Classification (GTDB taxonomy): domain Archaea; phylum Thermoplasmatota; class Poseidoniia; order Poseidoniales; family Poseidoniaceae; genus MGIIa-L2. Next base: position 1,826 of record CALBFP010000301.1, on the reverse strand, counting down.
GTTCCTTCGGTCTTTCTCGTTGCACGTGGTAGGACGGTGTATGACAAGTCGTAGGTGAAATCCGGTTCAGCAGTTGCCATAATGGTGCGTTCTTCACTTTCCCACTTACCTTGAGGGTGAACGTCTTCTTTGACGTCGCTGACGTCGAAGAGGAGGTCGTCACTTCCCTTCATTCGAACTTGTAATTTTACCAAATCGACTGCAAATGATGAACGGTTTTCAAAAATGGTTTGACAAATCCAGTTGTCAGGCCGCTCGTCTTCTCGGACACGCATGTAGGTGAATCCTCGACAGAACGCATCCAAGTCTCGGAAGGCGAGATTGGACAACGTAGAATCGGCTTCATAGGTCGCTTGTGCAATGCCAGCTTTGGTCGTTTTTGTCGAAGAGACCAATATCTCACCTTCGATAGAGAGAATTTGTTTTTCACCAGGACTCAAGGAGCCGACGGCCCAATTCAGCGTTCCGGATTCAATGGTCGATGCACCAGAGTGTGTGAAGGTCAGACAGTCTGGAATGCCTCGAGTTACGTTGACATTGTTGAGTTGAACGGACGAGACGTTTTCGACTTCAATGCTTAATGCAATTGTTCCTGCCTCTTCGGACAGTGCAATACTAAGAGATTGCTCATTGTCACGAGCGGGGTTGGTGTCCAATGATTCTCGGAGAATCAACATTTGTGCGTCAGAAACAGAATATTTCTTCACATAATTCTTACCCGCTTCAAGTTCGTCAACAGAGATTTGATCACCGCCGATGTCGGTTGAATCTGCGTTGTCAAGAAGAACATCAATGTCATAAATTCGATCTTCGGAGGAAGGGTTGTTTACAGTAAGTGTGCCTTGGATTTTTTGTTTAACAACAGTACCATCGCTGGTGAGAGTTGTTGTTTCAATTTCATGAAGCGTTCCTTCAAGTTTGTCACCTGGAACTTCATCGACTTCGGCACTCGATCGGATGGTTGCTCCTGCAATTTCTCCAACTTGTACTGCGTTTTCTTCGGCTACTGCGACTGGGGCAAGAAGAGGGTCAACACCGGATTCCTCCACCGCTGGTGTATCTTCACCAGCTGTCAGTGGTGCGAGCAAATCCATGCCAAGTGGAGCGGCTGGTTCCTCTTCAGTTACAGAATCTTCAGCGGGATTAAGCGGTGCGAGTAGGTCCATTCCGAGCGGATCCGGTGTGCTTTCCTCTGCGACTGGTGTTGAATCAACGGGGGTTAGTAAATCAAGAACTGGTGGTGCCTCGGGCATTGGCGGCATTTCGGGTGGTGCAGGTGGTGCCTCAGGCATTGGCGGCATTTCGGGTGGTGCAGGTGGTGCCTCAGGCATTGGTGGCATCTCCGGTGGTGCAGGTGGTGCCTCAGGCATTGGTGGCATTTCTGGTGGTGCTTGTGGTGCTTCGGTCATTGGTGGCATTTCCGGTGGTGCAGGAGGTGCTTCAGGCATTGGTGGCATCTCTAGTGGTGCTGGTGATGCTTCAGGCATTGGTGGCATCTCCGGTGGTGCTGGTGGTGCTTCAGGCATTGGTGGCATTGGTGGCATCTCCAGTGGTGCTGGTGGTGCTTCGGGCATTGGCGGCATTTCCGGTGGTGCAGGAGGTGCTTCAGGCATTGGTGGCATTGGCGGCATTTCCGGTGGTGCAGGAGGTGCTTCAGGCATAGGAGGCATGGGGGCCATACCGGGTGGAGCCGGTGGTGCGTCAGGCATAGGAGGCATGGGGGCCATACCGGGTGGGGCCGGTGGTGCGTCAGGCATAGGAGGCATAGGATCCATACCGGGTGGGGCCGGTGGCGCATCGGGCATTGGTGGCATTGGTGGCATTGG
>CALBFP010000300.1 GCA_937894115.1 uncultured euryarchaeote | reverse complement strand
CTTTTGGATGCAAACATTGAGACTTTTGTGAGCACAGTTGAACGCCCAATGGAGGTTCCAGAGATGTTGATTCAACTTGGGCAGCGTCTCGATCTACAAGCCAAAGCCAACGAACTTGCAGAAGCCGTTCGCAAGGAATTGACAACCGTCGAGCGCGGCGTTGGCCCAACCGTACTTCCGATGATTTGGCACAAACCGCTCATGGCTGTTTCTCCGAAAAAATATTCTGGAGCTTTGCTTGAAGCCTGTGGTTTCAACGTTCCCGACCTCGATCCAAACGGAAACGGCTATCCAACAGTTACAGCGGAACAGATTTCCTCGCACAACATCGAGGGTCTTCTGCTCTCCAGTGAACCGCACAAGTTTACTCAACAACAAGGAGAGGACATTTGCGATGCTGTTGAAGCCTTGGGCGGGCCGCGTCCGTGGGCGAGATGCATTGATGGAGAGGCTTTGACTTGGTTTGGAAGCCACACGCTTCACGGACTTCGTTATTTTAAGGAACTTTGCAAGGATTTGAAAACGTTCGAAGATTAGCCCGACCATGCGCAGAGGCATTCTGTCCGTGATGTTGGTTTGCAGCATGGTTCTGGCAGGGTGCTATGGCGATGGGGAAACCATCATTGAAGCCAAAGACAAGAACGCCGCTTGGCAAAATTATGTGTTGATTGACGAGCAAGCGCATGAGTCCCCTCGCGAGTTTACCACTGTGGATTTGAGAACCAACGAAACCACCAACATAACCTGGGCTGTGTTTGATGAGTCGAAGGGCGGAAATTGTTGTGAGCATTACATCGCAACCACAATTCAAGGAGCAATATTCAACATCGGTGGAGAATACCCCGTGTGGTCGGTTGATCGCGGTCACGATTGGGACACGTGGATTCCAAGCGTAACACCCGATCTTCAATGCCGGACGTTCGTTCCAACCAATCCAGGAACGGAAGGCCTTGGTGAAGGCAGCATCGTTCAAGCCACGAACGGTGACATCATATCGATGTCTTGGTTCCCCTACGTCGGCGGTGATCTGAAACTCGACAAATTCTATGCCATCCTCTACGACGACTCGGAAATGGAGTGGAAGTGGTGCTACAACCGAATTACTGAACCGTTTTACGATCGCAGTTGGCAGGTTGAAGTGGTCGGCCCGATTTCTTCCACAATCGGTAATGGAGAATGGGCATCTCTGGTGGTTTCGAATTTCTGGCATCAGACTCAAAACGCCGGCGGACAAATCTCAGTTGATGGATTGAATTACTACCCTATCCAATTCCCCGGTCGCTCGTCCTCTCAACCGGACATCGAAGTTGATTTGGATTTTACAAATGCTGACTTGGATTTCTATTGGGATGTAAACAAACCGCACAAGGAGATGCGAGCCTTTGCGGTTCCAAGCGGTGGACTGCTGTTCCCCCAATATTTTGACAATGGCAACGCTGCATTTCTCGACACAACGCTATCGTGGAACGAGCTTGCCGTGCAATTCCCAAGTGAATACTGCCAGATTGACTTAACGGGGACGATTCATTGCGTATCCAACGATGGAACATCATTTACGCATTTTACATCAATTGATGGAGCCGTTTCATGGAACAACCACACCTACAATCTTGGAGATGCTGCTTCCAGCATTGAAGAGTGGGAATTCCAAGCCAATGGAGAACACGATTTGTTCGTTCTCAATGTGCGCTATCAATCAAGCGAAGGTCCGGATGTTGACGTCGTTTTTCACACTCGAGGTTACAGCGAGGACCTCAGCCCTGACACACTAACATACATCGGCCAAGGTGATCTGGATTCAACCTCTGGCGCAGGAAACGACATTCGTTTTGACTTTGCAAGTTTGGCAATTCTTCGCGACGGTGGCGTTGTTGTTGCCTACCATGATTCGACACACGTCGACCCACTGTTTGCGGTGGAACTAACCTTCCCAAATTACCAAGCGTAAGACGTTAACATCCGCTATCCTCAAAACCTCTTGACAATCGATGACGATTGATGGTGTTAACAAACTTGCCAGGAATCGGCGAACGGTTGATGAAACGCTTGGACAATCACTTTGGTGGGCGTCCTGAGCTTCTCAAAACCTTGGAGTCAGGCGATGTCTCTCGAATTGCAGAAGTGGAAGGCATCTCAATCAAACGCGCTCTGGCAATAGCGCGAGAATACAACGGTGCTGAAACAAGTTTTCTCGCCACGCCAGAATCTGAAAAATTGCATGCTCAATTGATCTCCTCTCTGCAAAAATTTGCTTCCAATGGGGCGAGTGCGTCTCGAATGCAAATGCTCATGCCACTTCATCAGATCGATCAGCGACGTGAACGCTGCAGACAAATGATTGACTTTTCCTACAAGTCTGAAGATGCGTTCAATCACCTTCGCAGTTTGTTCACAAATCTAGCCTACACCCGCAGACCAACACAGCGTTATGAACGCGTCATTGTCAGCCAGCAAGAACATCCTGAGTGGAATCAATACGTTCGAATTTTAACGCCAAGTGCCCAAGAATCTTGGAACGACTACACCGTCTTCAAATCGGTCACTTGGGTCGGAGGAAACGGCCCTGATGCATTGCCACCCGGTTGGTTGGTGCTTCCTGAAACGGGTCGCAGCGACGTTATGGTTCCGGAATTTACGCTTGATTGGTTTGCAAACAATCGGAAAACGTTGAAGGTCATTCTTGACTTGATTCAATGGAAAAACGAGTGCGATGAACGAATTCATCCCACACTTGAAACCGTCTTTGCAGAAACGGATGGTCTTGAGGAACTCGCTACTGTGTTCGCCATGATGGGTGATTCGGGTGATGTGGAGGTAATGGAGGCAACGCGAGATGGTTTGTGGAACATGGCGAAAGCGTTGGAAACGGATTTGAATCAACGTATAACTTCTGGAATGGAAAGTGCCTCACTCGATTTGACAGGTTCGGATATGTTGGAAGCCTTGGCGGATGCAGCGACATTCCAGCGAAAATTAGCGAACGCTACGGAAGATGTCATTACCGATATCCTTCAACAGGGGAGAGAAGAACTGTCAACCTACCTTGAAGCGAGTGGCCTTCAGGCACCGTTCGACCTTTACGCTTCGAACTGGCCGGTGAAACTCAATCGTGGAGTGCTGGATAAAATCAACGATGAACTTGAGCGAAGGATCAACGAAAGTCGTAACGATCACGTGCTTCGATTGGCGACGAAACTTGCTGACTTGAAACCCCTCTGTGAGGTTGCAATTCAACGCCTTGTTGAGCATGACATGTGGTACAGCATTGCCGCATGGGCCCTGCACAACAATGCTACGCTACCTGAAATCGTTCAAAGTGGAATCTGGTTTGATCAAGGACAACATCTCTTCATCGAAGGAGAGGTCCAAGCCGTGAATTATGGAATCGGTATGGCTGCACCAAAGGGTGACCAACAACCCATTGCCCTTCTCACAGGAGCGAACAGCGGGGGCAAGACGACGCTGTTGGAACTTCTTGCACACATTTCTATTTTAGCCCACATGGGGCTTCCTGTTCCTGCCCAGCATGCCCTTGTTGGTCGGGTTGAATCGCTTCATGTGCTCGCTAAATCCAGTGGAACACAGAGCGCTGGCGCTCTCGAAACCACGCTGGTGGACCTCGCACAAGTCGTCAGCAATGAACAGGCCAAACTCATACTTGCAGACGAACTTGAGGCCATCACAGAACCGGGTGCTGGAGCTCGAATTATTGCAGGAATGCTCAGAGCTGCGCAACAGCAAAACAACTCCAGTATGGTTTTGGTAACGCATCTTGCACCCGCAATCCTCAATGCATACGGTGGTGATGATTTGAGGGTTGATGGAATTGAAGCCAAGGGCTTGGATGAGCATTTGGAGCTCATTGTCGACCGAACTCCGAAGCGCAACTGCCTTGCTCGCTCAACACCAGAATTGATCGTGCGTCGCTTGGTTGAGCGGTCTTCTGGAGAGGCGAAGAATGTCTTTTGCGATATACTCTCGTTGTTCTCGTCTTAACACGAGCGCGATGCATTGCCCGAATAATCAAGCATAGGAACTTGGAACAAATCACTGCAACTGCGTTCAATCAACGGCAAGGTCAGAGTACTTTGCGACCAATCGATGTTGACGGTTCCTGAGGCTGCTGGAGAGGGTACGTAATCCTCACCCGTTTGGCTCACGGTCAGAAGAATGCTCTCACCTGCTTCGAGGACGACATCCATTGGCATGAACTCCATGAGCGCATTGACGGGGACAAATGGTGAAAGAATTTCCTGTCCTTCTCGACCGCCTGCGTGGAAACGCAGGTCCATGACTGCGTGGCCGAGATGCATACCGTTTTCATCCGTCATTTCTATGAACAGATGTCCACCGTTCAAACCTGGAGTTGCATCGATGTGGAAGGTCGGCATTCCAACGATTCTTGTCTCTTCCTCAAACGGCCCATAACTGAGTGTAATCGTTGAGGTGGATGAAACGGTACCACCAGTAGGTGCGAGATCAGCACCGGTCAAAACCAGATTCTCGACATCGATTGGTGGATAGGTTGACTCGAATCTCCATCCTCCGCGGTTGTCTTGCATCTCCACTCCAAGTGCAGGGGCAAAACCTTCATCCTTGAGATACCAAGTAAACCAATAAAGCAGATCGTCTGCCCAATCCCAACGAAGTGTGTATGGATAGGCTTCAGCACCTCGGCCTACTCCTTGGGAGGAGTGGCCCTCGACGCGGTCGGGATAATCGTGTGCCCACTGACCGGCAAGCGTCTTGATTTCAATTCCAGCGTCTGCAACCTGTTGATGAACAGGGAACGACATGTGCGGATCCACGTTCCAATCCTGCATTCCTTGGATGAGGTAAACGGATCCTTGGTAATTCTCAAGCACTCGGTCAAGGAAAGAACGTTCTGTCCAGTACGTATTGCCTGCATAATCGACCATCCCTCCGCTTAGGTAGGCTGCGGGTCCGTTTACGTATCCTGAAACATAGCCTTCACACAAGGTGTGACTGTCCTCGGTATCTCCATCGATTCCAAACGAGCCATAGACACCGTTGTGCATAATCATACCACGGGCTTCCATGCTACCGTTTCGCCACATCAATTCATGAACACCAATAAGTCCAGACATTGGGACAATCGTTGCTAAGTGCGGATTACCGAATGTAGCGGCCTGCCACGGTGTGGAACCGTCGTAGGATTTCCCAATAAGTCCAACATTGCCATTGGACCAAGATTGTGTTCCCAACCACGTTACAGCCGCATCGATGCCTCGTTGCTCATCGGTCCCCATCAAATCCATGCAATGATTGGATTCACCTGTTCCGAAGACCGAAACCTGAGCGACACCAAACCCGTGAGGAACATAATTTTCGATCAACATACGACCCAATCGATTTGCAGGGGTTAGAGCATCCACATCACCATCATCGTAGTATGGACCGACCTCTGCAATTACAGGGACGAGGCACTCCTCGGTCAGATTCTCAGTGGATGAAAAATCACAGCCTTCAATTTCGGGAAGCCAAAGGCCAAGATGAACCTCAGCGCCTCCCGCAGCACCTGCTCCACCATCAGCGAGTGTGATGCTTGGTACAGGGACATAGACCGATTGGACTTGCCCGATTTCATACGTTCCGTTTTCAGTTACACGAGAAAATACGTCGGTATCATCGTAGATGCAGTCCTTTCGGTCGAGAGGGTCGAAACAATCGTCTTGATTTTCGATACTGAAATCGATCTCATAATCGTCCCCAAAACACCCCGAAAGGATGGAGGGTAGAAGAAAAATCAGGAGCATCGAGACGCTTCGCATTGGTATCACCGTTGCGAAGCCGACATATGACGCTTTTCGCATTATGCTGTGTTGTCCGATTTGGCACCTTCGACATCCGCACGCACTTCATCCATGTCCAAACCCTGGAGTTTCCCAATCAAGTCCTTTAGCGATTCTTCGGGTAGTGCACCCGGTTGCATGAACACGCCTATGCCTTCTTTGAACGCTATTGTCGTTGGGATGGACCGGATTCCAAACGAACCTGCTAGCGCTTTTTCGACTTCAGTATCAACTTTAGCAAAAACGACCTCAGGGAACAAGTCAGAGACCCTCTCAAAAACTGGAGCATAAGCGCGACACGGACCACACCATTCCGCCCAGAAATCAATTAAAACGAGATTGTTCCCATCAATAATTTCGTTAAAGGAAGATTCACTCATTTCTACGGTTGCCATATTCTACCCAGTAGGTCACAGTATATGTTCTCATGCATTTGACCAAAGTGTTGCATCGACGGGTTGATGTGCTTCGATAGCGAGGAAGGGGCATGTGCAGACTGACGGCAGTCATCACGATATTTCTTCTCGTCGGTGTTCTCGTTGCACCTCTCGGGCACGCCGAAGAACCATCCGAATCCGAAAATCAAACACCCGCAATCATCATCTCCGAGCTGCTTGCTTCACCAAATGGAATGAAAAACAATGAGACGTGTTCAAATTGCTACAACGCTACAGACTGGAACGGTGATGGCGAATACGGCAAATTTTCAGACCAGTTTATCGAGTTGCACAACCCCGGCAACACTCCCGTCAACATATCCAACTGGGTTCTTGACGACATCGCTGATGGAGGGAGTGCCCCTTGTCAACTTGCTCGAGACACCGTCTTGCAACCTGGAGGTTACGTTTCGGTATTCATCAATGCCTCTCGAATCGAACTGGATTACTACGATGGAGACACGGTGAATCTGTACGACGATTCAGGAAACCTCATCGACACAATGTCCTACCCTGCTCTTGATTCGTGGTATGGGAACTCCTACATTCCACTTGAAAATGGAACTGCATGGAAGGTCCGCCCACCTACCCCTGGATATTCACAGAACGAATCCTTTGATGGTGCGCAAAACATGATTGGGTGTTTTGGAATCAGTGACGGCGGGTTTGTGGAATCGATGCTCCTCAAGGGTCGTGTTGTGACCATGAACAGCGAATCAGATGTCATCAACGACGGTAACGTCTTGATTCGAGACGGAAAGATTTCAGCTGTTTGGTCCGGACAAAACATACCACAGAACGTCGATTTAACCGGTGTCCCGATCGTTGAAACCAACGGCACCATCTACCCTGGACTAATCGATACCCACAACCACATGCACTACAATCACATTCCATTATGGGACTTTGAAGTCCACACATCTGTAAAATCTGAAGAAGGCGGTTACTCAAATCGAAATCAATGGAAAAACAATCCAAATTACAAGCGAGACATTTCTTGGATGAAGACCTTCGTCCAAACATCCTCGATGTGGAACATGGCCGATCAGCAGATGAAGTATGCAGAAGTCATGGCTGTAGCCGGTGGAGTGACCGCAGTGCAAGGCTCACCTTCGAGCAATACCGATGCTTGGGACAGTATGCTTTCAAGAAACATCGAATTGTACAACTTTGGCGGAGATGGAATTCATACCAAAGTCACCACCCTTGAATCGGATTACACCGGCAGCCACATCACGTCTGGAAACGCCAGTGGTAGTCTGAATGCTTGGTATCTTCATCTCTCAGAAGGAGTTGATGAATCGAGCCGAGCAGAATTCGACATCTTGGTTCAGAACAACCTCCTCGTTGGTGAATTGGTCGTCGTTCATGGAACTGCACTAACATCAAACGAATTCGAATTGATGGGGCAGGTTGGTGCTGACTTGGCATGGTCGCCGCTGTCCAACCTCCTTTTGTACGGTGATACGACCGATGTCGTCGCTGCAGACAAGGCTGGTGTGCGCATCTCTCTCGCTCCGGATTGGGGGCCCAGTGGTTCAAAGAACGTTCTTCATGAGTTGAAAATTGCCGACATGTGGAACACCAACAACCTCAACTCATATTTTACAAGTTATGATTTGGCCACTATGGTGACAAAAAATCCTGCATTAGGAAACAACTGGGATGATTCTGTTGGCACCATAAATGCAGGCCTTTACGCAGATTTGGTGGTCATTGACACCTTCCATCAAGATCCATATCGCAACCTCATCGAAGCCATAGATGCTGATGTTCGTTTGACCGTCATCAACGGTCAGCCTGTGTTTGGAGATGTTGATTTGATGTCAGAACTCAAAGGAGAGGATTGGGAAATCATCGAAGGTCCAGGATTTAACAAAGCCGTCGATGTGACGGACCGGTCGATTGCAGAAGGGACACAATCGTGGGCGAGCATTCTTTCTGATATGGAAATGGCGATGGCGTTGAGTCCGGACGACATTGCTTCGCAGTGGGCATCGAGTACAGACAGCTATTCATCGATGCAAGGCAATGTTCTGAACAGCATCTTCACCACGGGCGATGACCGACATTTCGGCATTATTACACAATCCACGCATGCGAACACACACATCGATTTGCAACAGCTTGAAAATTACTACAACATTCCTATGGAAAACGGAGATCGAATCGGTGTCAACGTCGTTTTAGAGCAGCAAAACATCAGCGATGATTCAACAACAGACCCTGTCGATGACACCTCAAATGAGGCAGATAACGACAACAACGGAGGCGATTCTTCAGAAGAATCAGGTAGGGATGCGGAGTGTCCACCCAACTGCGTTATCGAGAACGACGTTGAGGATGCATCCTCTGATGAAGAATCGTTGTTTGGAGCAAAATCCTTGCTTTTGGTCATTGTTGTCATACTCTTGGTCTCGATTGGGTTGTTAACCAGGTCAAGCGATGAAAATGAAGATATGGATGTCGATCAAACCGTCATCATCGAAAAAGAATGGAGTGTTGAAAGCAAACCGTTTGTTCCTGAATTACCGCCGCTCGCTCCACCTCCATCGAACGAAGAGGAATAATCAGACCAAATCCCAAACAGGTCCGTCTTCGGTATCGGTGACAACAACACCCAATGCGTTCAGTTGTTCTCGTATTGCGTCGGCTCTCGTCCAATCTTTGTTGGCTCTTGCAATGCTTCTCTCTGCGAGCAAAGCCTCGACCTCTTCTGCAATCTCCGCTTTTCGAGGATCGTCCTCGGGTTCGGCGAGCAAAACATCCGGTGATGGTAAAATACCCAAGATTGCACCAGCTGTCTCTTCAAGCCATTCCTTTGCGTAATGTGCGACAGCACGCTTGTCCTCATCGTCTGTTCCAAGCGAGAGGAGTGTTTGCAATTGCTTGACACCAGCAAGTACTTTCGCGACAGCTTCTCGGCTGTTGAAATCATCGTCCATTGCTTGAGCAAAACCTTCTGCGAGTCGCTCAAGCAAACCAAGCGTCTTGGCTAGAGAGTCCGAACTTTCCATGTCAGGCTGAGGAAGTTGATGCCGCCGTCCCGATGTTGCCATTCTCAACGCTGATTCGTACGTTTGGAGGATCCGGGCGTGATTTCTTTGAGCATCGTTGAGAAGTTGCTCGTTCATATCGATTGGGGAACGGTAGTGAGCGTTAACAAGGGCCAAACGGAGCACCAGCGGATCTACGTTCTGAACGATGTCGCTAATGGTCCAAAAGTTGCCGAGCGATTTGCTCATCTTTTCTCCATCGATGTTCACAAATCCGTTGTGCAACCAGTAGCCTGCAAGCGGTGCGTGTCCTGTATGACACTCACTCTGGAAGATTTCAGCCTCGTGGTGTGGGAAACGCAGATCATGCCCCCCTCCATGGATGTCAAACGAGGTTCCGAAATGGTCGAGACTCATCGCACTGCATTCGATGTGCCAACCTGGACGACCTTGTCCCCATGGCGAATCCCACGTAGGCTCTCCTGGCTTGGCTTGCTTCCACAAAGCGAAATCTTTGTGATCCTTCTTGCCGCTCCCGGTTTCGTCCACTCTACCACCTGCACCTTTACGGACTGCATCAATGGATTGACCCGTCAACTGCCCGTATTTTTCAGGGGCAGAATCAACATGAAAGTAAACACCATCTTTTCCAACGTAAGCATGGCCTTTCTGAATCAAATCTTCAATGATGTGAATCATTGAATCGACGTATTGAGTGCAACGTGGGTAATGGTCGGCTCGAAGGATGTTCAAAACATCCATGTCCTCATAGTACAATTGAATGTTCCTTTCAACGATTTCTCGCCAATCTTCACCGGATTCAATCGAACGAATGATGATTTTATCATCGATGTCTGTGAAATTTTGAACGTATTCGACATCATAACCAGATGCCTCCAACCATCGATGCACCAAATCAAACGCAATGTAACAACGTGCATGACCAAGGTGGCAGCGATCGTAAACCGTAACACCGCAAACATACATCGAAACCCTACCCGGTGAAAGGGTTGAAAATTCAACCTTCTCGCGTCGGCGTGTGTCATGAACTCGCAATGGCATGTGAACATGACCTCGGTGTCGCCACTCTCACTTGAAGATTGATACGTGAAAGGGTTGAGGACGTTCCGAAGACGATGTTGGATTTGAAGCGGCAAGATGGAATCCGTCTCTCTTCCATAGTGCTCAGCGATGCTCGGCTTGTTCGATTGTCATGGTTGATGCCTCTGTGTTCTGTATTGGTTGCTGTAACCCTTCACATCGTTCTTGGAAACACACGCGACCTTCCGTTTTTTATCTCTGAGGCTGATTACCCAGGACCTGAACGCATCGTGTTCACGACCGGTTTGCTAATATCGGCTGTTTTGCATTGTTTGTTGACGCTGCGGATGTACATCCTTTTCAAATCTCAATCCAGACGAAGAATTCTTTTTGCTGCAACAATCTTGGGTGTCATCAGTTCAACACATTTGGCCGTGCTCGCTTTTGCAAACATGTACGATTACATCGTAATCCACGTCTACACTTCCATTGTCGTATTCCATGGAGGGTTTGCTTGGGCGATACTGGCCCACTGTTCGTTGGAAAAACCCCATCCCACAGGTCGTCAAATCAGGCTGGCATCAACGGCGATAGCGTTCGTTTCCCTGATGGTAATGACGGTTTCAATCAACAGGGGAATCACCCAAGTGCGAAGTGAACTCGGTCTGGAATCCAACCTTATTCCATTGAACCAGCTTCAACCGTGGATCGATGTTGCAGCACCTGCAGAATTTATCTTGTTTTTTTCTTTATTGGGTTGCCTTGCATCGTTTTCATGGGACGTTCGTGACAATTCCAGCCAATTCGAGGAGACGACGATCGAGGGTTGAAAGAGCGACCTCTTGTGGATTTTTTCCGCTCGCTCCATCGGATTTCCAAACGGAAACAACCAGTTCTCGATGCGAGAGCTGGTGCCGAATCGTGCCAATAAATTCACAACCATTGGTATCAACTTCAGTAGCCATGTGCGGACCCCACAAACCTGCAAACAGACCGTTTTCAGGACGTTGCTGCAACTCAGGAAGCCCATCGTCATCGATACGAACAACGCATTTGTACTCAATCAACCTCTTTTTGATTCTCTTTGGTCGAGGCAATTCTTGTGCACGAAACATTCCTTGACACGATTCGGAAACAGGGCATTTGCTGCACGATGGTTTGCGAGGTCGGCAAACCAAAGCGCCGAGTTCCATCATGGCCTGATTCCAATCTCCAGGAGCGTTGTAAAACAGTTGCCCATCTGCGTAGGATTGAACTTCTTTCGGTGAAGGCTCTTCCAAATTTGTCTGACGAGCCATCACCCGTCGTATGTTACCATCAACACAAGCAACGGGTTTGGAATAAGCAATAGAAGCAACTGCTGCAGCGGTATAAGGACCGACACCTGGGAGTTCGAGAAGTTGGGTGTATTGGTCGGGAAGTGTTCCATCGTACTTGTTCAAGACTTCAATCGACAACGCATGCAGTCTTCGTGCGCGAGAGTAGTACCCCGCACCTTGCCAAAGATGGAGCACATCATCCACACTTGATTTGGCCATGGATTCAGGTGTTGGAAATCGCTTCAGCAGTTTTTGATGGTAATGCACCCCGCGCTCCATTTGCGTTTGTTGAAGTAAAATCTCGGAGAGAAGAATCGACCAGGGAGATGGATCTGTTCGCCAAGGTAATGGGCGCTTTACGCGACGATACCAAGCCATCAGGGCATCTTGATTCATTCATTACCGTCCGGTGTTTATGCGGCTTTAGCAGCCTGTATTTTTGCATCGTTGGATTTTATTTGCTCCCAAACCAATTCAGCGATGTCCTTGACGTCCATTTCGACATCGATTGCGGACAAGCCGTCGGTTACCATCGTCGAGCAAAACGGGCAGCCAACGGCTACTGTTTCTGCACCGGTAGAAGCGAGTTCTTTGGCGCGTATGATGTTGACGCGATCACTACCCTCTGGGACGTGTTCCTCCATCCACATTTGTGCACCGCCGGCTCCACAACAAAATGACCCACGTCCATGACGTTCGGTTTCAACTCCGACGCCACCAATCGCATCGCGAGGAGCATCGTATTCACCGCCGATTCTTCCGAGATAACATGGATCGTGGAAGGTAACCGAACTGTCATGCTCGTGTTTCGGAAGTTTACCCTCTTGCTGCAAATGAGAAATTAACTGCGAGTGATGCATCACTTCGATGTCCTCTCCTCCATAGTCCTTGTACTCTTTTCCTAGTGTGTGAAAACAATGTGGGCAAGACGCAACGACCTTCTTGACACCAAGTTCGTTGAAGGTCTCCAAATTCGTTTCTGCGAGCATTTGAAACAAGTACTCGTTACCGGCCCGTCGTGCAGCATCACCCGTACACCCTTCCTGCATCCCAAGAATACCGACATCAAGCCCTGCTTTTTTCATGATTGAAACGGTGTCACGTGCGACTTTTTTGTTGCGTTCGTCAAACGACGCTGCGCACCCTGCAAAATAGATGTATTCGGCAGGTTCTGCAACCTTGACGTCAAGATCGGATGCCCAATCACCTCGCTCGTGCGATGGCAGACCGTACGGATTGGAATCCGATTCCAAATTTTCGATGGTTGCCATAAGCGGCATGATGGTGTCTTCAACACCTTCATCGAATTCCATACGCTCCATCATCAAATGGCGACGCGCATCGGTCAGTTTCGGAACGTGTTCGATGTTGACAGGACAGACATCAACGCATGCATGACATGTCGTGCAAGCCCAAATTGACTCCTCACCAAATCGGGCAATAATGTCCTCTTCGGGTGTTTCACCTGCGAACAGTTGCGAGGCGTGTTCGTTGGCATAATAACGCACATCATGGATGATTTGCATCGGATTCAATGCTTTTCCACTTGCGTACGCAGGGCAGACATCTTGGCACCGTGCGCACGATGTGCAAGCCCACCCATCGATGAGACTCCTCCATGAAAGTTGTGTATAATTCGCCGCCCCAAAGGATTCGATATCCAGTTCCTCAAGGGAAACAGCAGAACCGTTTTCATCCACCGCTAGAGGCCGCATCTTGGCCATAGGTTCCGTATCGTAGAACGCAACGTTCGGCAAAGCCATTACCAAATGCATGTGTTTAGAGAGAGGAATGAGAAACAAAAACGTACAGATTGCAATCATGTGAGCCCAGTATGCTACGTTAACCGTCGTTTGTGATGGGGCGAAAGTATCAGCGACCCATGCTCCAATCATTTCCCACCTTGGATGTGGATTTTCCCCAGCTTCGACAACATAGGATGTTGTGCATATGGTCATGATCAGAAGCAAAATGATGTTGCCCTCGAGTTGAGATTTGCCCTTCAGTTTCTCCGGCGTGAATAAGACACGTCGGTTGAGTGCGAGAAAACACCCCACCAGTGCACTGGTGTAACCCAATTCAACCATACCGTTCCAAATTCCATTCAATGCTTTTGGTAAGATGTGCTCACTGAATCGATTCGCAGATGCGAGATCAAGCATGTCTGAGGAAAGCATGAGAAAGCCCCAAAACATCAGCACGTGCATGGTACCTGCGACCTTATCCTCCAGTACTTTTCGTTGTCCGAGCCAAACAGTAAGTGTTTCTTTCAAGCGTTTGCTCCACGAATCAAAACGTTTGTCTGGCGCACCGATGAGAACGAGTCTGGTCGCCTTTTGGACTTGATATGCGAAAAATCCCAACGATATTCCACTTAGCAAAAGCAAATAGTAGTATCCTTGAATTCCCGCATAGGTTTCTTCCAGCGGGTGCACCAGCATGGTTCCACCTAAAGACGTTCAAACCTTGAACCCAACGATGGAACCAATACCAATCCTAATGGTTTAGATGGGTGTGGAATGGGCATGGTCAAGGCCTCTGCACCCGGGAAATGCATTCTCTTTGGTGAGCATGCTGTTGTTTATGGGGAACCTGCCTTAGCCTGCAGCATCAATCAACGCATGACCATCGAACTTGAGCATGAGCACATGATTGAAGCATGGCGTCTTGATGGACGCAAGTTTAACCCGAAAAAGCACCCGCACATCGATTACATTCGGAACAAGTTGCATTCATCCACTGAGCATCCGCTTCACATTCGAATACGTGGAACGATACCAAAAGCATCTGGCCTCGGTTCATCAGCTGCATTATCTGTTGCCCTCTGTGGTGCTTTGCAACAGTTGCATAAAGGATCGGCCAACAAGGCCCAAGCAAGTCTCTTGGCTCACCATGCCGAAGCGGCTGCTCAAGGTGGTCGAGCGAGCCCGATGGATACAGCAACAAGTTCCTACGGGGGATTCATTGTTCTCTCCGACACCATAGAAGAACACTTGGATTTCATTGAAACCCGCACGATGGATGTCGATGGCTCCACTAGACAGTGGCATCTTCACACATTCGAAGCAGCCGTGCCGGAGGGTATCGCTCTGGTCGTTGGAAACACAGGCACACACGGCTCAACTTCTGCCATGGTGAATCATGTCGCCGAACTCATCCGAAAGAATTCGAGTCGTAAAGTGGAATTGGAAACCATAGGTGCTATCGCAAGAAGAGGAATACAAGCGTTTCAGGAAGGGGACATGGAAGCCGTGGGTCAAGCAATGACCGAGAATCACATCGTGCTCCGCTCGCTCGGAGTCTCATCCCCTGAACTTGAGCGGTTGATTCGTGCCGCAGCACCGTCAAGTTTGGGCGTCAAAATGACTGGAGCTGGAGGAGGAGGGTGCATGATTGCTTTAACTACAAATCCAAAAGAAACCATGGGTGCAATCGAAATGGAAGGCGGCAGGGCCTTTATAAGTACATTCAACGAAACTGGATTGCGAATTGAGGATGCAGTATGAGCATCTACCCTGAAACGGTTGTCATAAAATTGACAGCCTTCCCTTTATATACTCGATTACAAAGCCGCATTCATGACCACCGATGAAGAGCGTTTGACCGTAGTAAATGTAGTAGCAAGCACCCGTGTAGCTGAAGAACTCGACCTGCCCGATATTGCGATTCAACTCAACTGCGAGTACGAGCCCGAACAATTCCCCGGTGTTGTCTATCGAGTAACCGATCCAAAACTCGCCATCCTAATGTTCCGATCCGGACGCGCAGTCTGTACCGGTGGAAAGGACGAGGACAACATCCACACCGGTATCGACAGGATGATCAAGGATTTACGAGCCGCTGGAATCACGACATGGGATCTCAAGGATGTTGAAATCGAAGTTCAAAACATGGTCGCTACCTATGCACTTCACTACCCTGAAGATTACGATGGAAACGACAAATTCACGGGAGCCCCGCTTGCAGGTGAACCGCGCAAGTTGAACCTCAACAACCTCACGTTCCACCTTCCATTCGACAAGGTCGAGTACGAACCGGAGCAATTCCCGGGTCTCATTTACCGACTTGATTATCCAAAGGTCGTCTGTCTCATTTTCGGTAGCGGTAAAATGGTCATTACCGGTGCTCGACACAAGGACGAGATTTTGGAAGCAGTTGAAATCATTAAGGACGAACTTGCTGACCTTCTCTGAGTACACCTGCGTACCTTTCATGTGCAAGAACGCACGAGCAACACCATGGGCGAATCGCTCAAGTCACGTCTCTTGACTCTGCTCGTGCTTGGTCTTTTGATTGCCTTCAGCCAAGTACCCCTCTTCACGCACAACACTCAACTCAATGAAAATCAAGAAGAAGTTCGTTCTTCAGGTAACCCCGGCGTCACCGATTTGCCTTCATGGAGAATCGGCGACAAGTGGGTTTACTCCGGTACTTTCGATCCTTCAATTTTGATTACCAACACAGGTGTTTCAGCGAGTGTTGGGGAAATTCGAGGGGATTCTACCGCAGAGGTAACGGACATCCTTGAACTGCAATTTGACAACCGCACGGAATGGGTTTACAAACTTCGAATGACGGCAGACTTTGACAAAAGTGGTGTCGAACTCGAGGGATTTACTGGCAACGCCGAAATTCAGTTTACGCAGACAGAATACCTCCGAGTAAGTGATTTTGCAACAGTGAAAAACGACCTCGATTTGTACATCAAATTCATTCCTTATGGCATTGGGTCGTTAACACAAATTCTCGGTGACATTACCATTACAAACGAGTACAGCCCTGCCACAGAATCGTACGACTTCCCTCTGCGGTATGGAGAACGATGGACTTCATTGACCACATCCTCCTCAACTTGGTCAGGCCAAAGTGATTACATCACTCCCTTCCCACCTCCAGAAACCGATACCAACACAACGACATGGGAGGTAACAGACGTGGGTCAACCACGTAATTCGATTGGCGCTGGTATCGCATACAGCGGGTGCGATGCATCCTATGAACTCACTTCCTGGAATTCTGATGGTGTATCAACTGGGTATCGGTGGTATTGCCCAGCGGTCAACAACTATGCTTGGCGACATGCGGAGGAAGACGTTGGATTGACCATTGATTTTCGTTTAAAGCAGTACATGCCCGTTGGTGCGACTGGAGTTGAGAGCAACAGCGACCCCGGCAATCGACCGAATTGCATCGATGTGGCTCCAGAGCGAACACTCACAGCTCTCGATTCGCCGATGGAGGTCTGGATTCATCTCAGTCCATCGTGCTTTGGGACTGTAAACGGCGTGGGAGTAGAGGTTGCCTACGATGGAGCGACAACCACGATTTATACCGGTTCAAACGGCTCTGCGAGCACGACGATTAATTCAGGAAACAGCATCGATTATTCTGCGACCAATACGGATTGGGCTAGTCATGGAATCATGGCAAAATCAGGGAATTACGTTGGAGCAACCACAGTCACACTTGATGAATATCTTGTTGGATTGGACCTCATCGCCGACGAAGAACGTGCAGTGGTGATTCGAAATCGCAGTGGTGAAATCAGCACTGTGAGTTCACTCTCTGGCTACAACGTGCTGCCAGGAGACGAATTGATCATCGAAGTTGCAGTCGTCAACAAAGGGATTACACCATCAGCCCCATCAAAACTGAGAATATATCATCCAGATGCGTCGATTTTTGATCTCGATCTCCCCTCACTTGCAACCTACGAATCGCACAAGGTGAACTTCACCTGGACGGTCCCCGAAGATGCCTCCATTGGTACAATACCTGTACGCTGGGAGTCCGACCCATTTCAGACGAATTCAGCAGATGCGAATGCGGACAACGATATTGGTGAAATCAATCTGTTCATCGGACGATTGCCTACTGCAATTCTCGAACCGATTGAAGTCTACACCAACGTTGAAACGGTGATCAATGCATCCGGTAGTTTTGATGAAGACGGGGGTAACGTTTCTTGCTTGTTCAACATTCCATGGTACGATGGGACCAGGACGCCTGCATGGACCCGAGTTGAATCCATCGATTGCATGCTTAATTGGACGTGGACAAACGATGGAGAATACCCCGTCGAAGTTACAATCACGGACGAAGAACAAGACACAGTCAACGGTTTACTCGATGTCGTGATTCTCAATCGAGCACCGAACATGATGGTAGCGAGTGCTCGAACGGAGGTCAAAGTCGAGCATCCTGTCACGCTTTACGCCTATGCAAACGACACGGACTCTGAAGACCCGTTTCCAGGAGTGGTTGACGTTTACTGGCTGAACGCCATTTGTGAAGAGGGCTACTATACGAGGGTCTGCACCACGACAGCACCAACCGAAGGCTGGCATACCTTCCAAGCAGTGGGAGTCGACGACGACAGTGCAATGACAATGGCGAGCATTGACATTCGTTTCACAAACATCAATCCGCACGGATTATCGGTCACGATGACCAACGATAGCGGACCTCTTCCACTCGACGTGCAACAAACTTGGCATGTCCAAGAAGACCAAGTGGTCCGTTTACGCGGCCAGGCCTTGGATTCAGTCGACGATTTGGATGGACTCACCCACCGCTGGTGGCCGGATGATGCCCAACCAAATCTCATCAAAACCTTTGATGGACGCGTCTCAGAATTTGAGATGATGTGGGAAACCTCTGGATTGCATAGGATGCGACTCGAAGTAAGCGATTCAGAGGGAGCCAGCAGCGGAACCTACGAACGCTGGGTCAGCGTTGCAAACGTTCCGCCAGTTGTTCAGCCGCTCGACAAGATACTACCGCTGGCAGAAGGCGAAGAAGTGCGACTCGTTGGAAACGCAACGGATACACCTTCGGACTACGACACACTCATCCGTTGTTGGGACGTTGATCCTGGACTCGATTCGAACGACATTGGCGGTGCTGATGATGACTGCGATGTTGTGGGTGATGAGTTGGTCTGGCATTGGAATACCAGTGGTATGCACACCGTAATCTATCACGTAACCGATGATGACG
Source organism: uncultured euryarchaeote (assembly GCA_937894115.1). Lineage (GTDB taxonomy): Archaea > Thermoplasmatota > Poseidoniia > Poseidoniales > Poseidoniaceae > MGIIa-L2. Next base: position 9,074 of record CALBFP010000300.1, on the reverse strand, counting down.
GTGTCCGAGTGAGTACGGTTCTCTCCATCGAAGTGCTCAACATCCCACCGATTGTCCGTACCAATGAAATTCGCTGCAATGCGTTGGAAACCTGTATTCTTGACGCATCCACTACAATCGATTCACTCAACGATTTTGACCAAATTACGGTTGTTTGGGATCTTGACACCTCCGTGGACAGCAATGGAGACGGTGTGAAAAACAACGATGCAGATAAAGTTGGAAAGCAAATCGAACATGTCTTCAAGAAACAGGGCACCTACGAAGTCCGAGTCATGGCTTGGGATGAAAATCCAGAACGACCTGGCACCAAGGTCATCAAACTCAGAATTGGCGAACCGGATCGAACACTTGTGGAAAGGTTTGGTGCATCATTGGCTGGCGAAGAGGCAAATCCAGTCTACCAACTCTCATTGTTGGCGTTCCTGCTCCTCCTTCTTGCGATGCTGACTCGGAGACGACGATCAAACCGTCTCCAACGGGCGATGGAACGACTTGACCAGCGACAGAACGCTATTTTCAGCGATGAGGACGTTGGTTTGATGCCTCATGAAATATCAGCAAAGCGCAACAGACCCAACGACCCTCCAGTGCAGGGCGCCTTCGATTCTTTTGGGCCACTTGAATCGTCCTCAACAGCCCCACCAATACCAGAAAGTGGACTCCCAGACGGATGGAGTTTGGAGCAATGGGAGCATTACGGCCAACAATGGCTCGACTCACAACTTGACAATTCCTAAGTACGAGGAAGAGAACATTCGCCCATGGCGAACCGCTTATCTGCGCTGTTTGTGTTGTTTTTGTTGACCTGTATGTCCATGGTTCACATGGTCCATGATGAGGTTCAAACACTGGAAGAACGTGATTCCGTTGAGCGAACTTCGGGATCGACTAGCTCTACCGACGTTCCGAGTTGGAGAATCGGCGATAAATGGACCTATGAAACACAATTCGATGTTGCGAGACTCATTGCGCAAGCGAATGTTTCAGCAACCCTGAACACACTTACTGGTGACACAGTTTACGAGGTCGAAGATATCTTTTTCATCACCGTTAATGGCGTACAAACCCTCGCTTACAAATTGAAAATCGAAGGTGATTTTTCCTCTGGGAACAACGGAGCCACATTGGACGTTCCCGGTTTTGGATTGGTGAGCGGCCGCTTGGATATCGAATATACTGGAGAAGACATCGTTCGAGTCCGCGACCATGCGGTTATTAATTCAGAATTCGAACTCGATGTTGATTTTGTACCATACAATATCGGTCTTTTCCGACAAAACCTAGCGGACATCAACTTTGATACCTATTACAACCCTCCTAAAGAAAAGTACGATTTCCCTCTAAGAACGGGCGACCAGTGGTACATGCCTTTCATGTCTGGGACATCGGTCAGCGGTTCGTCCGATTATTTTGATCCGCAAGAATTCGATACAAACGGTGCTGAAAACAATTCTTGGCAGGTAACCAAAGACGGCATTCCAACCGAAGACGGAACGAACATCAAATACGAGGGTTGCGATAACTCTTACAAAATCAACGAGTGGAACGCTTCAGGCGTGAATTCTGGATTTAACTGGTACTGCCCTGCCGTCCGTTTTAATTCTTGGATTCGAATCTCAAATGCCGCAGGATTCACCATTGACTGGCTTTTGAAGGACTACGAACCTGTGGATTCCTTTGGAGTTGACAAGCGGAAAAATCCAGGTGCTCGGAATGTTGAAATTGAGGTAGATACGCAATTTATAGCAACATTGCCGGACACCATGTCGAAGATTTATGCAACTTATGCAGTTGCGCCAAACGGCATTCCAGAAGTGAATAAGAATCTTCAACTTCGCTACGAGATGACAGGGACGCTGCTGAATCCAATCACCAACAGCAGCGGGCAAATCGAGGAATTGATCAATGTATCCAACGTCACGGATGATACGATTGCAAGTGATGATTACAGCAGCAACGGCGTGATTGTATGGGACCCTGTTCAGGAGATTATCGGTGTCGCAACAGTCGTTATTGACTTGTCAGTGGTCGCTATCGACCTCGTTGCTCAAGAAGACTCAATCATTGTCACTCGTACCCGCAGCGGTGAAACAGCCACACTCTCAAAATCCATTGGGTACAATGCTCTACCCGGCGATACGCTTACGTTCTCTCTGCCGGCTCAAAACCGAGGCGTTCTTGCTTCACCCTCTACAGAAATGGAAGTTGTTGTTCCGGGGAGTCAGGCCATTCGTCAATCGGTTCCTTCCATCGATGCATACAGCGAACAACGAATTCTTGTGGATTGGATTGTACCTGAGGGCGCAACAATAGGTAATCAGAATTTGACGTTCACGGTTGATCCAGACGAATTGATTATCGATGACGCAAATCGAAGCAACAATCAAGCCATGGTTAGTGTTTTCATCGGTCGTGCTCCCAACGCTTCGATCACAATCGATTCCGGAAACTATACGTTCGAACAGGTGTTCATTGATGCTCGGGCTTCGTTCGACTCCGATGGAGGCGATGTGGAATGCCGATTTGAAATCGAATCAAGACCCGGTCTTGTTGACATCATCACCACGCCCGACTGCTTCGTGAACTGGAATTGGTCCGATGATGGTGACTGGGAACTGCGCACCATCGTTACCGATGACGAACTGGATTCAACGGTACTTATCAACAACGTTACAATCCTGAATCGAGCTCCATTTGTTAATCTGAGTCATCCAACAGAAGTAGCAGTAGAATCCACCATTACCATTGACGCAAGCGATAGCGGTGACGTCGATACGATTTCTCCATCGGGTCAGCAAGTGAGCATCTCTTGGCCGGATTTGATCTGCCAAGAAGGCCTCACGCAACCAACGTGTACCTTCACGCCAATGGAAGAAGGAGTCATGCCAATACGAGCGGTCGCAACCGATGATGATGGGTCTGAAACGGAAGTTCTTTCCTCGATTGAAGTCTACAACGTCGCTCCAACCATCGGAGACATTGAGGTGTGGATTGCGGGCGTTAACACACCGTTTGATGCCAACGGAACTTGGGTGTTACAGGAAGATCAAACCGTCATCCTACGGGCGCAAGGAGACGATACGCTCAACGATCGTGATGGCCTCATCTTGAATTGGAATCTCAGTGATGTTCTTGAAAACCTTACAGCATCAACAGACGGCACCTCATCGGATGTTGCTGCCGCATGGCCAACCTCCGGAGAACACATCGTATCGGTCCGTGCAGTTGATGACGACGGTGAGAGCTCGTCCTTGTCACTTGCTAAGGTGACCATCCAAAACGTTCCTCCAACCATCGTTGCCCAAAGCAATTTCTTGAATGCTGTCGATAGAGTCAATGGCATGACCGTTGATGAGGACGACCTCGTTGAGTTCGATGTTGTAGTCGATGACACCTCATCCGACATCGAAACTCTGGTTGTCTGTTGGGATGTGGATGCAACCCTAGATGCTGATCTTGACGGAACACTTGACAACGATTGTGACGTTGAGGGAACGCACTTTGAATACGTGTGGGAAACCAGTGTTCCACAATATCGAACCGTTACAGCATGGGTTATGGATGACGACGGTGCCTTGGCTTCGATATCTGCACAAGTCAAGGTCGATAACGTGGATCCTGTAGCAAACATAAGTTACACGCAGGGTGCATTGGACAATCTTATCGAAGGTGACACACTCAATCTTAGTTCGTTTGGGACTAGTGATACTGACTCCGACAAGATCGACATGCTGTATCGATGGAAATTTGAGTGGAGGGGTGAGCAAGATCTTGGAGAAGCCGGCCCCACAGTTTCCATCAGTGACATACCGGTGGGGACATGGATCATCAACCTCACAGTCACCGACGATGACCTAAGTTCCAATACGACCTTCCTAACCATCAAAGTCGCTGAGCAGCCTCCCGAAGGATTCCTAGAAGAATTTAGTGATACGCTCGGTGTTTCACAAACGATGTCAATGGTGATCATCGGTTTGGTTGCACTGGTGATTGCTTTGGCATCGTTCCTTCTTGTCACCCGACGAGCACCGCCAGAAATTATTGAAACCTCAAGCAGCGGATGGGACGCAGCCCAACTGCCGAGTTATTCACCAAAGGAAGTCCCATCCTATGAACAACCAGCAGATTCAGCCCCAGTCTTTGAGCAGAGCATGCAGCCTGTTGCCGAACAACCTGTTGTCGAACAACCTGTTGTTGAACAGCCTGCTGTCAATCAAGGACCGCCTCTACCAGCAACCGGATTGCCCGCCGGATGGACCATGGAACAATGGGCCTACTATGGCGAGCAGTATCTTGCCACAAATCAGGCACTGGAAGCCTCACCGCAACCGACACCTTCAATGCCTACACCAACCGCTGACGATTCAAATCTGTCCAGTTTGTTGGACGATTTGGACTTGTGATGAGCATGGGGAATTTGTGGCAGTTCTTCGGACTTCCCGACCCCGATGCAAGCGTAGTTTCAACAAAATCAAGCGATTCCAAGCCGCAACGAGCGGGTCAAACCTTGACAAATGACCCAACAGAAAGCCTTCCAGTTGTCGAGGAACCCCTACGCCCTGCTCCACAAGTTGAGCCGGTACTCGAATGGAACGGCCCCGTCACACCCGATGGTGAACCGTTTCACGATCTTTCAAATCACGGCTTTCAACCAATCATGCGACCAAGTCGGGCTCTGCGTTATGTCAAACCGGATGAGAAGCACCGAATCCATACACGAAACATCGCACAGCGTGTCATGCAAGGCGACACGGTGATTGTGGATCTTCGCACACTTGTTCACATGGAATCACATCAACAAGCATGCAGACGTGAACTTCGAGTCATGTGTGAGCAAACCGGTGTTGGTGTGTTTGCATTGGATTTGGAAGACAAGTTGTTGATGATTCCAGGCGCTGACGTTGTGGTTGATATTGAGAAACATGAACTCGGTCTTACCCGACTTTTGAACATCAACTGAGGTGAACCAATGAACGATAGGAAGCAGTTTGCAGGGTCTTATCTTGAACTGTTTACAACCTCAATGTTCTTTTTCATTGCCCTGATTTTCCTCCTTTCGTGGCTGGCCTTTTTTTCCCCCTATGAAATGTTTGAGAGTGGTTCCAAAGAGCGAATCAAAACCATGAATTTTGTCTTGATAACGCTCTTCACCCTTGGTCCAACCATGGGGATTCTTGCTGGAATTGCCTTTGACACGCTTCCTCTTGTGTACAACATACCCTCCTTTGAGAAAACAACCATGCGGCACTTTCTGCAGCTCAACGGTATTGGACAATTGTTCATTCACATCGGAATATATTCAGGAAATTGGACCCTTTTCATCGAGTTGTCAGGAATAGGCATCGTCTTGATGTGCCTTGCCTTGCTGACGCTTATGTCTTCATCAATGGACATTGCCAAACAAAAAAGCAAATCTGGGGAGGTGGGGGTCTTCTCCTACGCGCCTGGACTTGTTCTTGTTTTTTGTTCATTATTCATCGCTGCGTCATGGTTTATGCGAACCATTGATGGTATGATTGAAGTTGGTGTTGCATTCATTGTTGCAATTTTTTGTAGCATGATGTTGTCTACAACACTGCTTTCACATTTTAACCGCAGGTTGGGTTGGAACACAACAAATCCATCAACACTCCCATTTCGGTTTGCATTTCTGTTGCTGTTGGGTGTTGGTTACGTCGTGATGAGTTTCCTTCGCGCTCGAGACAGGGTTCCAGAGGACTGGATTGATGTTTGGTTTGCTGTACTCTTGTTGAACGTTTTCTTTATGATGAATCCGTTGAAAGTGTTGCGATTTTCGACCGGTCGATACCCTAAGCCGCATTCAAATTTTGCATTGATTGGCTATCTGTTGCTCCCTTTGCTGGCCGTTGTATCCGTTGCACCCATCTGGACAGGTCACCAAGGGATAGCGAACATCCAGCCAACTCATTGGCTCTTAATCGCGTATTCTTGCTTTTTTGTTTTTTCAGGATTTGCAATTTATCTCCATCAAGATCATCTCCACTATCCTCCAGCGGCTCGGGGCAGATATTGGCTTTTGGCTGTTCTGTTCCTCGCATCGGGTGCTCTTATGACGTGGTCGTTGTTTGAACAGTCCATCTTGTTGGAGCAAAATTACGATCCAATCTATGTTTGGGTTCTTACCCAAACCCTGGCTTCGCTGATTTTGTCGATTCTCTTTGTTCGACACACGATCTTTCCCATTGACAATTGGCATCGAATCCCAATGTTCTACGATCGACTTATCGAGAATAACGATTGAAGATCTTCCAACAATTCAAGTGAAGTCTGCGTAAAACCGAGTACTGTCGATTCTGAACCTTCAACAAGTTGCGCATACTGCCCCATTGCACCTGCCATATCGTATCCTCCTGCCTTGCCAATCCAAGATTCTGATTCTATGAGTTCGATCAGGGCGTCATCTGAAAAATCCTCAATCTCAACAATGGCGTTCTCGACACTGCTGTACCACTCCCCCCTTGCAAAAATCATCGTTGCAGACCAGACCCGATGACGACGTCCTCTCAATCGCAACAACATGGCTGTTGCTTGTTCCCGTGTTGATGGCTTTCCGAGAGCTTGTTGCTCATCATCAGGGTCTTCCACAAGAGTATCTGCAACTACGGTCACATCGTACGAATCATCCAATGAGACCGCTTTGGCTTTACGAGACGTGACCTGTTTCACCTGTTCTGAGATTGGCGCTCGTGGTACCGTTTCATCCACATTGGCAAGAGCCACTTGATCGATACGACCAAACCGTTCTCTTAGAATCTCACCGCGTCGTTGGGAACCCGATGCGAGCAGGATACGCATGCAACACCCATGCTTAACAACCTCATCAGAGTTTTCAATCAAAACGAGGGTGAATTTCAAGTGTAGGATGGTTTTCCTCAAATCGGGGCGAAGTTATGGACATCATGGAACGAATTCCGACACACGTTGAAGGACTTGATGACAGCATGCAGGGCGGAATTCCGAAAGGCCACATCTGCATCGTAGCTGGTGCATCAGGTGCCATGAAATCCAGTGTCACCTTTTCAATGCTTTACAACGCCGTTTTGTACGGAGAAACCAGTGGCATTTATGTCACCTTAGAGCAAGGAAAAGAATCTCTTCGAGCACACATGGCGAACATGGGGATGAACGTTGATGATGCCCGCGTGCGAAACAGAATCGCAATTATCGATTTATCCGACCTGCGTGTCCAGCTTGATGAGCAAGGCATGAGCAATCGTGTTGATTGGATGGGTCAACTGATCAAACAATTGACCAATTACAGAAAATCAATCGGATTTGAGTTGCTGGTCTTTGACTCGCTTGGAGCCTTTTTTACCTTAACAAAAATGGAGAACCCTCGAGATGAAATTTTCAGACTCTTTGAAGCGGTCCGACGCCTTGAATTGACATCGTTTTTTATCTGCGAAATGACTGGTGAAAACCACAAACAATTTGGTGAGTACGGTGTTGAAGACTACCTTTCTGATGGAGTCATTCATTTGGTTATGGATCGGAGGGAAGACGATGTTCAACGAAAATTAGGTATCATCAAAATGCGTCACACACATCACGCACTCGGCTACAAACCCTTCAATTGGAAACAGGATGAGCAGCGTTTCTCTGTACTCTAGTTATTCTACAGTCACCGACTTTGCGAGGTTTCTTGGCCGATCGACATCATGTCCAAGAGAAAGCGCTGTTTGATAGGCGATTAATTGGGTTGGTAATACGCTAAGTAACGGCGTCAACATTGGGATGGTTGCAGGAATTGGAATGCATACATCGCCTATCTCTGCAATTGGATCACCCTCTTCGTGAATGAGGATGATTTTGGCTCCACGCGCCTTACATTCGTGAATTGCATTCATGGTTCGGTCCTGAACTCCATCGTTCGGAGCAATGACCACAACAGGAGAATCCTCTTCAATCAACGCTATTGGACCATGCTTCATTTCACCCGCAGGGTATGCAAGGCATGGAATGTAGGCAATTTCCATGAGCTTAAGAGCACCTTCAGAAGCAACAGGGGAAGAAATTCCTCTACCCAAGAACAAGACACTTTTTGATTGCATGACCAAGTCTACAGCCTCATCGATGGGCCCAGGATTTTCGAGGTACGAACGTATCTTTTCAGGGAGCTTCCGCATTTCCCTTGCAATGGATTTACCTTTTGTTTTTGAAAGATGACGGCTGCGTCCAAGTTGAAGAGAAAAAAGAGCCAATGCTCCAACCATGTTGGTGAATGCCTTGGTTGAAGCAACCGATTGTTCAGGACCAGAATGGATGTACACACCCTTCCCGCACTGACGGGCAATTGTTGAACCAACAACATTGACAACACCGTAAACATCGGCACCCTTTCGTTGTATTTCCTTGACAGCTGAGAGGGTGTCTGCGGTTTCACCGGATTGGGAAATTGCAAGGTGTAGGGCATCGGGATTGATAACCGGGTCGTTTGCATTAAACTCACTAGCAACGTGTGATACGGCAGGAATGCGTGCCCATTGTTCAATCAGAATTTGACCAATTTGTGCAGCATGCAACGCAGTTCCACATCCAATCAGCCGGATGTGAGGTAACTGAGCAAGGTTATGAGGCTCAATTTGAAGACCACCCAATACAGAAGTCCCCTCTGCATGTCGTAGTCGTCCAGAAATACAGTGTTGCAGAGATTGGGCTTGTTCATGAATCTCTTTCAACATGAAATGTGGATAATCACCCAATTCGCTTTCACCCCATTCTTCCTCCAGATTCAAGAAGGATGATTCAACTGCTCGGCCGTCAATCTGCATTACTTGAACATCGTGAGAATCAACTTTGGCAATCTGTCCGTCCTCCAAAGCGACCAATTGATCTGTATGTTCTCTGATTGCATGCGGATCACTTGAAATAAACATCTCGTTTTTACCGCGTCCAACGATGAGAGGCGAACCGTTTCGCGCACAAAGAACAAAATCGTGTTCTAGGAAAAGAACGCAAAGACCCCACGTGCCACGGACCATCGAGAGGACATTACGCAATGCTTCCATCGGTGTTTTCCCTTGTTGCAAATCCATTGATATGAAGTGACA
>CALBFP010000299.1 GCA_937894115.1 uncultured euryarchaeote | reverse complement strand
CAGGTCAACTTCTCCTTCAATTTCGTGAAGGACGGTGTAGAACACGACCCGGCTGACGGCGGAGGCGTGAACGATGTCGTACGACACCACGCTCGAGGACAGGTTGGAGATGATTTCTGTTTTGTTGGTGCTGTTCCAATTGCTTCGGTCAACCTGAACATCATGTTGCCAAACCGACGTGGTGCGGTTTGCGGAAAGGCTGGCATCAACGCTACCGGCATCTACCCAAGACAGGTGGGTGGTGGCGTTTTCAACGTCGTAGGATGCCTGGAGGTTATAGGGTGATTTGATGGAGGAACCGTACTCGTGAATCGGCACCAGCAACCCGCCGTCACCCACTGTGAAGTTAGAAACGACGGTGCCGTTTTCGAGCGTGCTGGTCACGCCGTAGTAGTAATTCCCGTCCGTTGCAGGCGGCACTTGGTAGACCACTTGGTGAGTTCGTTCCTTGCACTGGGTAAAGCTGTCCGTGGGCATGCAGGCTTGTATCCCGTCTTGAATCAGTTCGCTCTGGGGGTAATTGGATGTGTTCAGCGGCTCATCGGAGCGATAAAGCGTGTAATTCGTGGTTTTCAACTCTTCCAGAATGAGGTAGTTGTTGGTGTCAGCGTTCCCCCAAGAGATGGTCGTTGTTTCCTCCACGTTGTCGTAAACAGCCGTGAGGTTTTTGGCTTCAAAATTGAGGTCATCCTCTCCGTCAGCCTGAGCGCTCATCAACAGCGGACAGAGCAAAAGAAACACCAGCGTAAACGAAATCTGACGGTTGGTCATAAGCATCCCTCAACCGTTGCTGTAAGAACCAGCCTTATGTCAATTTTCCATGACCCTCTACCCAAATACTCATCAACAACGGTGGAGAGCGAGGCACTGTGCTTCACGACATCATTCACGACATGGAGCCCGATGAGCGGTTCCGATATGCGCAACTTCTGGGGCACCTAGCGAACGCTGACAACAGCATTTCAAGAATCGAAATGGCGTTCTACGAGCAACGGCTTGGTGCGACGCTTCTGTCCCCTGAACGCAGAGAACAGTTGCGTGGACAACTCAATCAACCGCTCAATTTGGAGGCGCATCTCGCCAAGATGAACCCAAGG
>CALBFP010000298.1 GCA_937894115.1 uncultured euryarchaeote | reverse complement strand
TTAGTGTGCCCGATGCGTCGGTTACACTAAAGTCGTACATGGAAAAGTCTCCGTCGGTGTTTCCTTCTGCTAGCTGGGATGCCCAGACGTACAGTACACCAGCCAATACCACTGTGATAGCGACCATAAGAATGGTAGCGATAACAGGGCTGACTGCTTCTTCATTTCGGTTTTCGTTTTGCATATTTTTGTCCTCCAAAGCCCGTAGTGGGCGCATTTCTTCCACCACTGAGATACTATTTAAAGACATCGGGGTAAAACGATGGATACCAAAAGTTATTCGCGACACTGCGGCTTTATTTTCTGCGAAGAATAAAATTGAGATGGGTGGGCGGAGTGGTACAATTCATTTGTAAACTACGCAACGCTTTCGCCGTTTTGTAACAAAATGGGTGAACAGGGTGAGAGCTTACGGAGAGGGGATGGGATGCACTCAACGAGAACTTCACAGCCCTGTTCAGTAGATGGTATGCACTTCGCCTTTATATGCATTATCTGTGTTCAAAAATTGGAGATTCTACAGTTTCATTCAACTGTCAGGATCTCTGGACCGCCATCGGTAACAAGAACGGTATGCTCAAACTGACAAATGTTACCGCCGTCTTTGCATGCAAGAACGTGGTATGTCTCAAGAAAACGGATGCTAATGAGTTTCTTTACCAAGGCGCGCCACTTGCTTTGACGCGATGCTTCATCCGCATCAGGGAACGGTTTCTCAAGCATTGGATATGCCCAGCGTTCCGCAAACGGTAAGGTTGAGTAGCGTTCTTCAAGATTGCGCGCCATTTGTGCCCCAAGAGGTTTTAGTTGGCCTTTTGCTCTTGCTTTCCTCGAGGTCGTCGTACCTGTGATGCGAAAAATATTCGATGAGTTCGGTGATCCGAGATTCTTGATCATGCCAGATGGGCCCGTTGTGTTGAACGGTTCAATGGCGTAGATTCCACCCTCTTCAACAACACCTTTGAAACCTTGATTTTCAGGTCCACATGCATACGACGGAACTGAGACACCTGAATGCAGTTGCCATGGTTTGAGTTGGTGTCCGCAAAGGTTGCGAATTGGTTGGAAACCTGCATCAAGAGTAGGTTGAGCGCCAGCTTGACCAACCTTATGCCAAGGAGTTCCCGGATGAAGCATTTCGATTGCAGCGTCTCTTGCTTCTCTCGCAGCTTTGATTTGTTCTGTGTGCTCATTGCCGTTGCCAATTTCAAATGTTAATGCGTTGTCTGCGATATGTCCTTTGATGTGAACGCCAAAATCAATCTTGACGCAATCGCCTTTTTGAAGTTCCATTTCACCATCCCAGCCTTCAACATGATTGACGGCGTGATCGGTCGTGAAGTGTGCTGCTAGATCGTTCACTGCAATTGTACCCGGAAATGCAGGTTTCCCACCGTGGCGATGGATGTAGCGTTCTGCCGATTCGATAACTTGATGGAAGGATTTCCCAGGCGTTAACTCCAGTTTCATCGCTTCGAGTGTGCGACGCGCGACATGCCCTGCATCCTTCCAGTATTTCAGGGTCGATTCTTCCACCAAGAGACCACGTCACGCGCAGGTACAACGCCTTCTCTGATAATAGTTACCGATGGTTCAGCGCCAGTCAAATCGATTTTTACGAAAGTGCTTCCCTTACCTGAGGTCCTATTCCCGTGAATTATTGCTTCTTTTGGAAGACCCAATCGACTTGCTGCTTCTGATACTGTGTCTGCTGGTTCTTCACCCGATTCATTGGCACTGGTTGCCGTCACTGGGCCTACAGCCTCAGCAAGTGAACGAGCAGCGGGGTGGTCAAAGACTCGAATCGCAATTGAATCCCTTCCTAATCTCGGGTCCTGAGATTCTTTTGCAGGAAATATCACGGAGAGTCCTCCGCGCGGGAAGGCATCGATAAACTCCAGCATACGCTCATCGATTTCAACCAAATGAGAGACTTGATCGAGCGATGCCACTCCAAGTGAAACGGGTTTATCTGAGGACCGTGATTTCAAGGCGAACAACCGATTCAGGCCTTCTTCGGTAGGGATACACCCTAGCCCAGGCAACGTTGAGGTTGGGTAAACAACAACCCCGCCACCCTTGATGTATTCCACTTGTTCATCGGACGGATTTGACATAACATCACTCGCGTGTCCAATTAGACATGTGCTTGTTTGCTATCTCTTCGGCGAGTTCCTTATCTGCAGTTTTGACAAGAAGTTTTCCGCTTGGATATAATGTAAGATCTGCACGGCCTGTAAACGTCCAGACCATTCGTGACTGAACGCCGACCTCGAAACCACTGGCTGTAATTTTCGCACCAACGTCTTCCAGGTTGATTGACGTGATCCCTTCTGGCACAATTTGCCAAGAAGCTTGATTTCCACAAAGTTCCATTGCAAAACCATCACTCAAGTTTTCACCTCAAATTTCTGGTTTTTTCGGCGGACCGTTTGGTCCAGAAGGTGGGCCACTGGGAGGACCGCTGGGAGGGCCTGAAGGCGGGCCGCTGGGAGGGCCTGAGGGAGGACCGCTGGGAGGACCGCTGGGAGGACCGCTGGGAGGGCCTGAGGGAGGACCACTGGGAGGACCGCTGGGAGGGCCTGAGGGAGGACCACTGGGAGGGCCTGAAGGTGGGCCGCTGGGAGGACCTGATGAGACATCACTTGGAGGAGCAGAGGGTGGGCCAGAGGGAGGTCCCGATGGAGGGCCACTGGGAGGTCCCGATGGAGGGCCACTGGGAGGCCCCGATGGTGAGTTTGAAATCTGATCTTCAGAAGAGAGTGCTGGACTTGTTGGTATTGCAGGAGGAGTTGGTTTGGTCTGAACAACTTCAACTGGCTCTGGAGCAGATTCTGCAACAGGTTCCTCAACAGGCTGTGAGGGAGGCGACGATGAAAGGGGAGCAAGGGGTTGTGTGAGAGGAGTTTGCGTCAGCAAATCAACTGCAGGTGTTGGAGGGTGTAGAGGATCCGCCTTGTTTTGCTCCCATGGAGGAGTTCTTGGCCCATCTTCTTCAATGGTGTTGAAAGTGCCTGCACTAATTCGCGTGGTCCCGCCTTCAGCATTTTCTCCATAAAATGTCGACATCTGAACTTCGCTTGCATCAATCAGTTCTCGCTCTTGGACGTTCCCGAAATCGCCAAGATTTGCATCAAAGGTCCCGGAGAAAAGACTTGAGCCCACAGAGTTACCGATCTGCCTTCCTTTGACCTGCTGATATTCAAATTCAGCATCGTAAGGCCCCAACTCCAACGATTGGCCCCCTCCCTCAAGTGAAAAGGTCCAATCTCCTTCAGTAAGTTTGAATGCGAATGAAAACGAACGGGTTAGTCCAGGTCCAATGGAGGATACGCCAGATATCGGTTCAACCGCAGCCCCAAGGCTCGTTTTGATATGGGCTGCAATTCCTCCTATTGGAATTAAAGATTCATTGGTTAGATTGAGCGTGACTTCAACGATGTCCTCATCGTCATCATCGATTTCCATTCGAACCGTTTGCAAGACGATTGAAAGCGACCCAGCGTTTGCCGTATGCTCTTGACTCATCTCCCTCACCTGTCATTCGTAAACGGTTCATCATTTTAAGTTCAGGCGCGTATCGCTTGGTAAAGACCAATCAACAGCAGCAACAGTGTGATTGTTGACATCAATCGATGTTCTGTATTCAGCTTTCTTAGAACGTGCTTTGAGTGCATCCATCAGGCCGAACAACCATCCCAATACAGGAATGAGGTAGCGTAATTTGTGGAATGCTCTTGGGCCAAAGTGATGTTTTTCAAGAAGCGTTCCGTTATCGTGCACGATGGCAATTCGGAAGGCTCGCTGACCAAGAGAACGACCATATGCACGACCAGTGTACTTCCAATACAACCACAATGATGCAAAGAAAATCGCCCAATTCATCGCAAAAGTTGCAATGTATCGTGCACCTCCTGTAAGATAATTCCAATTGATGAGAATTTCAAGGAACATAAATCTCGTCATAACATGGAGCAGCAGGACCATCGCAATAACATCGATGGCAAAGGCTGCTATGCGTCGCCAAACCGGCGCAATCAACATGCCTTCAGGCGCCGTTGAGAGGACCTGTTGAGCGAGTGTGCCGCCCTGATAGACCGTGACTGCACTCTCCGCCATGTCAATCCCAGTGGCTGTTTGTTGTTGAACCTGCGCGTCATTCATTGACCAAATGCCATGCAAAAAGGCCCCGTTCTTCAGCCCAATCCAACCACGATCGCCACGTCAGATCATAACGCAACGTCTGAGGGTCACCAACGACAACGAGCCCTCGCCGAGCACGTGTAATCGCAACGTTCAACCTACGCCGGTCGCTCAAAAAACCAACCTCACCGTGTTGATTTGATCGGACAGCAGAGAAGAGGATTATCTCTTTCTCACGCCCTTGATATCCATCGACTGTGTTAATTTCAAGGCCGTGGAATGGCCTTCCTTCCTCTCGACCGCTGTTGCTGTCGAAAATATCGGAGAGAGCCCGCACCTGTCCGCTGTAAGGCGTTATGATTCCGATGTCCGATGCAGTTATGTCTCCTGGCTGCAACAATCCTTGGACAAGAGCATAAATTCGAGCGGCTTCGATGGGATTGCTGCGACTGCCGCCTTCTTGTTCCTCTTCTTCAACCCCTTCAAGCGGAATGAAGGCGAACGGGTGGTCCCAATCTGGCCAGAGGAGTCCTGCGGGGGCTGGTCGTTGCGATGCGGTACATCCATCGTTCAAACGATTATCATAAAAACGAGCGCTCGGAAATTCCCTCAATACTGGATGCATCCTGTATTGGACATCCAATAACTTGGGTTGAATGCCCACATCGATCAAACGCTCAAACAAGGAACGGCCAAGGCCCTCCTGTTCTGCTTTCCTCGAGATGACCGTTGGAGGGAGTTGTTTATGATCACCAACCAGAATTAATTGCCGACATCCTTTGGAAATCGGAATTAGGGAGCTTGGCTCAACAGCTTGTGTGGCTTCGTCCATGAGAACTATCGGGAATCGGCGCCCGTCAAGCATACGATGCCCCGACCCAATGTTGGTTGAACAAATCACCTCCGCATTCTCCAAAACAGATTGAATCATCTCATTCTCAAGCCGTCGGATTTCTTTTTTATTTCGCTGAATGTCTCGATGCGCCAACCCCTTTTCCCGCCCCTTCAATTTTGGCAATGCTCTGTGAACTTCGTCGGTCTCATCACGTATGATTGCGATTTCATCTTGCTTCGGATGATCTTCGAGTTGAGCATCTAATGTCGCTGCTCGAAGTGTTTCACGGACTTTTACTGGCCGGCCAATTCGTACAGCACGCACGCCTGTGTTTAGCAGCCCTTCAAGCAGATTATCAACGGCGACGTTCGATTC
>CALBFP010000297.1 GCA_937894115.1 uncultured euryarchaeote | reverse complement strand
GCATTGAGTACGATAACATCTCCAGAGGAGCTGATTGCATAATCGCCTGTTTCTTCAAGTTCGAGATCCCCCAAATACGTGTATTCTTCATTATCAAAACCAACGTCACACGCTCGTGTAAAATATGACGTTGAATTTTTGGTGATCGAAATTTCAAATGAATTGCAATCAACCACTCCCTTCGCATAAATCTCAATCATTGTGTACGTTCCATCATAGTGAAACGTGTATCCATCAAGTTCAGTATCATGAACGATGTGTTCATCCGTCGGCTCATGAGATACGATGTTCAGGAAGGCTATGGCGATTACAAAGCCCGAAATGAGCATGATGACGCCGCCAGCAATGGCGAGTCCTTTGTTCATGGTAACAACTCAACGAGTTGCGAGGGTCAGATTCTTCCACATTTCCTCGGGAACTTCCATTGCCAATCGAAGGCCACCCATGGCACCGAGTCGCACAGGGTCGTCGACAACGTGAACATTGACGTCACCCATATCTGAAAGTCGACGCTCAATTAGTGCTCCAAGTCCACGAATGCCTGAGCCTCCTCCTGCAAGGACCATGTTTCGACGGAATTCGTTGTGGTATTCAGGGTTTGAGTCAGCGATGAGTTTCTTTACATTTTCAACGATAGGATCAACGATGGATTCACAAGCGCGTTGAAGGCAATCTGTGATGTCCAGAGTCATGGCTTTTCCCTCAATTGAGAAATCGACCATAACCGGGCTGTCTGGTGTTGAGGTGGAGACAAATGAGTACTGTTCCTTCCATCGTCGTGCCATATCCTTGGTGATTTGAGCACCGTTGTATTTGGATTGAACTTCTTTGATGATTTGAGCGTCTACGTAATCACCTGCATAACCCGTGTGCATTTGATCTCCTGGACCAGGTATTGTGCCGTAAACACGACAAAGATCCGTTGTACCTGCACCAATATCGATGACAAGGGTGTGTTCAATCATGTCCAATGCGTACGCAACAGCGAACGGCTCAGAAATAATCATTGCAGCATTGACGCTGCCAGCAGCTGCATCGAAGATGGCTGTTTTATCGACGTGGCTTGCCTCTGCTGGTGCTCCGATAACGGCAACAACACGGTCGTGGTCTTCTGGATCAGCGAGACCGATCAAATGGGTAATGAAGTGGGCAATGAATTGACGGTCTTCAAGCGTATCCTTGATGACACCCAATTCAAGAGGGCGATATAGGTTGAGTGCTAGTCGATTTTTTAGAGCTTCTTCACCAAATAAAACATCTCTTTTGAGGAAATTTCGTGCGATTGGGTCCTTCGGAGTTCCAATTACTGTGAGTTCTTCTTCTTCGTGATTTCCAGATGAGACCATGACCGAACGGAAAGTTCCTAGGTCAATTCCAATATACAATACATCTTCTGCCATAACGTTCGCCATTCTAACGGAATACCGTCCACCTTATGAAGCATCCCTCCCTCACGTTCGCAAAATCACATCGAAAAATTGGGGTTTAAAAATTCTATAGAACAAACTCTAGACCCAACTTTCACAGGCGTGACAATACCATGCTGAATACTCTGGGTAGAGTTCTGCCATTTGATTGCAATTTGTACACTCCTTGAGGGCATTGCTTCCAAAGATTTCCTGAACAAGTTCAACATGTTGTTCTTCAGTAACGCCAATCTGTTGACGCATTGCCCACATCATTTGATCTTCGCTTGGAGAGATGATGCCATCTTCAAGAACCAATGCAATGACGTTTTTGTAGTCCTCTAAGACGTTAACGTCTCGGAAATCAAGAATGACGCCTCCTTTCTCTGCGACGATGTCTTGGCCACCTGGATCGTCAACAAACAACACAAACGACTCTGGCTTCAATTTCTCATCTCGCAATTCAAACGAGATCCGATTACCGTCCAAATTCGCATATACCAATCGAGATGAGCGATTGATAACGTTGGTAATCGACCGCGCAGTTTCTTCACTGCTTCGCCCGCGTTTCCAACCTGTTGGGCTTCGTTCATTGTAAGCGTAAAACTCGGTTCCGATACCTGGATACTCGAGCCGGATCTCTTCGCCTCCGTCAAATCCATTGGAGACAATTGTTAGAGCTGCCACTTCTGTTGAGACGATGTTGTCATCGTCATCGAAACTGATCATGAGCGGTTTTCGATCTTCGGAGGCTGCATTGTAATGACCTTGCATTCCACTCATCCACTTATCTTCCAATCTTTTGAGAGACTGTTCTTGTGCATCGGATAGATTTGATTCGACACCGAGAATTCCTTTCAAATCACCTCGTTCCATCTCGGTTTTGAACTCTTGAATGAGTTCCGAATCTCGACGATGATTCGGCGGAGGACCTCTGACTTTTTTAGAAACATAATTTGGATCTGCCCATTCATACGAGCAACGTGCACAAACAAGATACCCTTCCATGGTTGAAGGTTGGCTTTCTCCACCGCAACGCGGACAGTCGCCTTCATCTTGAATCGACAGGTTCTCTGCTGCTTCTTTCCTTCCTTTACGGATACCGCCAAACCCAGCCATACTACGCCCACGGCACGGACTTCCTATGAAGGATTCTATCGAGAACTTTAGAAATTGTTCAGGATTGCCTTCGTACCGTAATGGATCATACCATCCTGCCCGTACAACCGTCGAATTTCAAAGCGGACTGTGTCTTCGATTTTTGGTGTATTTTCATCATCATCAGCAAGCATGAACACACCTTGAGGACCCTTATCAAACGAAACAAGGACCGTAGAGACTCCGCCGAGTATGGGGGCTCTTTCTGAGAATTCGGATGGTGCGCCAGCAGAACTGAGTCGAGTCCATGTCAGGATTGTTGCAGTCTCTGAAAGTCGCTCTTGTGCGTTTGCAATTCGTTGTGCTGTTGAATTGAGTTGACGTGGAGGCCAAATCAAACGATTCTCATCGACTTGGGCTTTCATTCCCAATCTTGATCCTGATGCCACAATATGTTGTGCTTGAGATACGTAAGCACCTTGACTTACTCCAAAGACTTCTTTGTTCCATGCTACAGAGAGTTTTTCCTGTACTTCAGCATCGTACGCCTTTGCCTGAAATGCGGGGTATTTCGATAGAGTGTTTGATGTTGTAAGAGCAACAATGTACTTGTTTTGGTGTGCGTGGAGAAAGGTCGTTGCATCTTCATTGACAGTCCACGTTGTTGCAGCCTCGATAATCGATTTCACTTCGATACTCGGTTCAAATTCTAAGTGTTGAACAAAGAAATCGATATTGATCTGTCCAGAGGGTGTATCTTGGAGTAAACCGATGGCGAGTGTAAGACGATCGCCATCAGGGCCAGCCCATTCAGGGCCGTATTGACTGCAAGCAAACCGACCGTGGTCGTTGTTGATGAATTGGTAGGTCATCAGCGCTCTCTCCCGAATACATGAACTGCACATGTTGCACCAGAGCCTCCGACGTTGTGGGTGAGTCCGATTTCAGCATCGCGTATCTGACGAGTTGGCTCAACCTGGTTTCGCAGTTGTTTGAAAATTTCGACGGCTTGTCCCGTACCCGTAGCACCTAACGGGTGGCCTTTGGATTTGAGGCCACCACTGGCGTTGATGGTAACGGAACCCTCGTTTCGGCGCCCCTCCCCATCTCGAGCAAATTTCCCACCCATACCTCTCGCTGCAAATCCAAGGTCCTCAGTCGCCAACACTTCTGCTATTGTGAAACAATCGTGGACCTCTGCTAAATCGACATCACCCGCTGAGATGTTTGCAGCGCTGTAGGCTCTTTTTGCTGCGGCTTGTGTTGCGCAAAGTTGCGTAATGCTTGGTCTGTCATGCAGTGCGAGGTAATCCGAACCCGCGCCCGATCCCTTGACCCAAACAGGTGTGTCTGTATACTGGTGGGCCAAATGATCAGCAACCAGAATCACAGCGGATGCTCCATCAGATGTTGGACAACAATCGTAAAGGGTCAAGGGGTCAGCAACCATAAATCCCGAGTTCGCTTTTTCAAAGCTAATTTCCTTTCGCAAATGGGCGACTTCATTCTGGAATCCATGCATGTGGTTTTTCACCGATACATGGACCAAATCATCGTGTGTTGATTCGAATTCATGAAAATAACGACGAGCTGTTAGCGCATATGTCCCAGGAAACGTCAAGCCAGCAAGTCGTTCCCATTCAGTGTCTCCTGATACTCCGAGCCAGTAGCGCTTACGAGATGCGGATAAATCGTTCATTTTTTCGATTCCACCCGCAACAACAACATCCGCTTGACCGCTTTTAATTGCCATCCAAGCATCGCGTAAAGCAAAACCGGATGATGCGCAAGCATTCTCTACGCGTCGAACGCTTACACCGCCCATTCCAGAATGCTCGGTGAGTAATGCTGCAGTATTTCCTAATTGAGAGCCACCGAATGCTATGCTTCCTATAAACGCCTCATCAACGGATTTTGGATGAAAATCATTGTCAACACTCTCGATGGCTTTCTCGATTGCCTCGGACCACATTCCTTTCAATCCAAACGGATGGTTGCCGAATTTGGTCTGGCCAGCACCGACCATTGCAACATCGACCATGTTGTCTCCAATTGAATCAAGCATTTGATTGAGTCGGTGGAAAATGCCCGTAGGGTTCATCAATGAGAGGCGTTAGGGTCGCATCATGCTACGTCAGTGTAGAACACGTTCCTGTTCGATTAACAACGGCCATTTTTCAGGTATGAATTGTCCTGTGTGCAATGAAGAGGGCAAATTCATTATGAGTGACAGAGAAAGCGGAAGCCTCGGTCGGATGCTGGCCTTGGTCTTGCGGCATGCACCTGAAAAATTCAATGTCGACATGGACATCAACGGCTGGGTGAACACACGCGAGTTGGCAACCTCCATTTCCAATCAACGCCGTCATTATCATTGGCTACGTGGATGGCATTTTGCAGCAATTGCAAGCGCAGATGAGAAAGGCCGATATCAAGTCGAAGGAGACATGATCCGAGCAACTTACGGGCACTCCATTGAAATTGAACTCGACCTACCAACCGATGACATACCCGAAGCGTTGTACTGGCCATGCGAGCCAGAAGAGGCAGACGCCATTGTCCAACTTGGAATTACATCAGGGACACGCAATCATATTCACCTTTCAAAGACAATCAACAATGCGTTGGAAGCAGGCCACGTTCGTATTGACCGACCTGCAATCATTGAAGTTGATACCGTTCGTGCGATTGCCGATGGTCACAGCATATATCGAGCAGGAAAAACGGTCTTTTTGACGGATGAAGTGCCCCCAGAATATCTCTACCGTGTGGGTGCAGATGATCCGATGATTGTCGACACCTTTGCTCGTTGGGAACGTGAAGAAGAAGAATAATCACTTCTTTGCACCGCAGGCGGGGCAGAAATCCAAATCGTTTTCCAAAAGTTTCCCGCAACTTGCACATGTTGTTGAGCCAAGGAGAATTGACTGACCTTTTGTTGCTGGCGGAGCTGGCCGTTCCGATTGGATTTTCGGGTCAACCAAAAGCAACGGGTCCACGCCTTGATTTTGCAACTCTTTGTAGCGGTTTGCAAAGATAATGGCTTCTTGAATCGAGGCCTCAAGCTGCAGTAATCGTTCATCACGCTCCAATTTATCAGAGATTTCGTTTGCTGCCTCGACCTCTGTTTGGAGGTGTCGAAGAAAGGAATCGAGGCTCGGGCCCACATCGGTCATGGTGTTGTCAATCCAAGCAGATTATTGAATCCTGTGTTTTGTAGACATACTCATGAAGGGCTGATTCTTGGGCGGTTCATGGTGAGACGCATCGTTGTAAAATTTGGAGGTGCACTCATCACCAAGAAGGACGAACAATGCGTTGCTCGTGTTGAGGTGATTCGCAACCTCTGTTCAGCAATCCATTCATTGACCAATGACGGTGTTCAGGTAATCGTTGTGCATGGTGCAGGTTCATTCGGTCATCTCAAGGCAAAACGGTGGCGATTGAATGAAGGTTATGTTGCTGGATACAACGTACAAGGGGATGCTTGCTCTTCACAATTTGAAGCGGTTGAACAGGTTCGAAACGACATGTTGAATCTCAACGCAATCGTTGTTGGTGAATTGGAAAAATTTGGCATCAAGGTCCATTCACACCCACCGCATCAATGGGCAAGGAACCTTGGTCCGGAATTCAACGGGACACTCTCACGTTTCTCGAGCACAGATCCCTCAATTGTCCACGTATCTTTCGGTGACGTTGTCGATGTTGACGGTGACCGTAGATTTGGAATTCTTTCCGGAGATGATGTCGTTGCCCGACTTTCAACAGAACTACCGCATGTCGAATCCCTTATTTTCGCTATGGGTGGCGTCGATGGACTCCTTCGTGTTCCACCCCATGAAGCAACGGAAAACGATTTGATTGAACAGTGGTCACCAACCGTTGATTACGTAGGGATTCACCATACTGAAATCGATGTGACCGGTGGTATTGGTCTGAAGTTAAATCGCGGTTACATGGTAGCTCAAACCGGTATCGGTGTGCATTTAGTGAACGGTGAGTATCCTTCTCGAATGCTCGCTATCGTGCGAAAAGAACCCTGGAGGGGAACCTCGATTATACCCTGAGGCTTGAAGATGGAATTCGGATTGTATTCTCTTGGAATTGTTCTTGGATTTGCGATTGTGCGATGGCTTACTGAAAACATAAAATTCCACGTACGATCAAATTCAATTTGGCTTCACCATTGGATTCTGGCATTTATCATGATGTTTCCACTGTTTTACTTTGAGATGAATTCTCCAGTGGTATGGGGTGCAATTACCGGTACTGCATTGGAGGGACTTGGTCGGAAAAATTGGTCCATCCGCAGGAAGTGAAGAAAAATCCTTCAATTTAAGGCGAACTGTCTATGTAGCGCCTCTTGAAAGACAGATTGGGGCTCACATGTCGTACTATGCCAGCGGAGATGTTCCACAAGCATCCGTTGACAGCGATGTGTCAGAACTTTTGGCTTCTCAGTCTTCGGATTTAGTGCAAGCCGATATGATGTCTGAAGCGATTATGCAAGTCGATGAAAACGACGTTTACATTGGCCCAATCAGCAAAGCCGACGGTCATTATCAATCTGGAGAATTGCACCGAGCCTTTAGCGTACTCTTGTTCAATTCCGATGGTAAATTATTGTTGCAACAACGTGCACACGATAAGATCACATTCCCGAGTGTTTGGGCCAACTCTTGCTGTTCACACCCACTCGCCTGTGAGGAAGAAATGGATGAGATTGAAGCAAAAGGTGTCAAAATTGCAGCCGTTCGAAAACTTGAGCAGGAACTTGGCATTCCTCCATCAATGGTGCCTCTTGACGCATTTCATTTTATAACCAAAATGCGCTATTCAGCCCGAATGAATGCGGATTGGATTGAGCGGGAAATTGACCATATATTGATGATTCAAGC
>CALBFP010000296.1 GCA_937894115.1 uncultured euryarchaeote | reverse complement strand
GGAAACAACTTTTTGGGAAAATAAGGAAGAGTAATTGCTCGATTCTGCCCTACAATCTCACCGACTAGCAAGTTAAATACTCACGTGATTGTTGTTTTTCTTCATTCGACTCAGCACTGTTGTATCGGTCGAATTGTAAATCCCATTTCATTCTTGATTCCGTCACGATTGGTTCTGAAACATAGTATTGATTTGTGATTTTTATTTCAAACGTGTAACACCCGTCCCCTGAATAGAAGTCATCTTCATGCAGGAATAACACATTGTTTTCACCGGTTGCGGTTCCACCAAGACTGATCCAGCTCGTCATCTCACCCGACCTAAACTCTCCACCAGAATTGTACAACGCAGTTGTCCCATCAACAGAGATGAGAGGATGTGTCCATTTGACGGAACTACCTTTCTTCACCGTTAGTTCAACGGTGTAATCGCTCGTGACAATTCCAAGCCGCCCTGCATCCGTTTCACCCAAAGACATTGAATGAACGCCACCATCGAGAGGTTCATGATCGTCGACCATCACTCCCACGAGCAAATCAATGACTAAACCATTGATTTCTGTTGTTGTTTGTCCTGTCGAACCAGTTCCAGAATTTGTGGTTGTCATGTGATCTCGAATCTGAACGGCGCCGTGAAGGGCCTCTCGAGTCATGAACTCTGTATCGAGTTCGATAATTTCTGTAACGCCATTATCTCCTTCGACAACAAGCTCATAACTAACGAGCGAGGTGTCCACACAATTAACACAAGTTTCGCTGTTACCAGAGAAAAAATCCACAACGGATGCAGTGAATCTAACACCATTATCACCGACTTCTTTGGTTTGAGTCCACTGCTCTGTTTTTTCACCGGTATACGATACGTTCATGATTGAAGCGGTAGCTTCACCAATTCCACCTCGAATTTTGAAAGTCAGTTCGTTGTCGTCTTCATCATATTCCAATTCAGTCACTGCAAAACTATCTGCAGTTCCAATAAGGGAACCCACTCCATAGGGGACTGAGGTGAGTAGTATTGCAATCAGAGCAGCACCACCCATTTTTAGAGGATTAACACCATCCTCTGACATATATTGCCCTGCATAAAGTGCACCGATTCCAACAATAAGTACGGTTATGACGACGATAAGTCCCCACGATCCACCTTGCAGAGAGAGGAGACCACCAACAACAATCACTGCCCATCCAACGGATGTGAGGATGGTTGATGTATCGGCTCCACCGCTGGAGGAAGCGGCTGCCGTTAGCAAGCCACCATCGGACTTCTTTTCTTCTTCTACTGGTTCTGATTGGTTTGCTTCCTCGGCTGCATTAGCCTTGCTCAAAAGTCCACTCATAATCTCAACTCATGGAACCCTCGCATGGATAGGTTAAGAACCCAACCCCAACAAGTGGGCGTTTTGTTTGGTTTCTTCATTACAGACCTGGTGCGGCTTCTCGCCACTCGTCTTCTTCATCGTCAGCGTTGATGAAACGACGACCTGCAACAGCGGCTGCAAGAGCGACCATTGACAGTGCAGGGATGATTTCGAAGCCGGGCAGGTAAATTCCACGAACGTAGATGGTAATCATTTGCGATTCACGGTCACAGCCACCGTTCTTGCAGGAGAAGTCTGATTCAGCGTAGAAATCGAGTGTGTGGTATGCATCGGTCCATCCTTGGTTCTTTGGAGTTCGAACTTGTATTCGGATTTTCGCTGGTGCGACCATCGGCTCTACATTGACCTTGCTGATTGGGATGTTGATGTTGAATCCTGCGTCCTCAAGGGACTCTCGGGAGCTTTCTGAGATTCCGATGTTCATGAAGTCGAATTGGTTTCCGAGATTGTATACCTTGAATTCGAAGTCCTTATCGGTCTTTGGCATCAGTTGAACAAAGGGTTCAACGGCTTCAACTTGAAGGAGTGCGAACTGGGTGATTGAGACGATCATCGACGCACCCGATGTTGCTTGGTTCGCAGGAGGCAAACCGTTGATTTCTTGGACGCTTCCTTGGACGACAAGACTGCGGGCTTGCATGGTCATGAACGGTGTGGCGCGGACAACAACCTGGAAGTCTTCATCGGAATTGCCCCCGACATAGATGTCACCCGGTGCTGCGGCTGCGAGTCCATCGGATGTTACGGACAGTGCAATCTTCTCAATGTATGCTGTTGGGTTGGATGCTGTGCAGGTGGTAAAACCAACAAGCGTTGACCCTGGTTTGACATCGACTTTAATCTCAGCGGGTTGACATGTAATCGAGACCGCTGCAGTAGGTATCTGGGCTTGAGCTGGTACTGCTACAAGCAACAGAGATGCAAGGTAAATCAAAAGAACGGTTAAGGTACTCTTTCGGGTTGACATCGTGCTCACTAACTTCACCCACCCTATCGACCCTCATAACCATTGTGTCGCAAAGTGTCCCTAAGGAGTCCGAAAATAGTGGGCCTGAAGGGATTTGAACCCTTGACCGCCCGGTTATGAGCCGGGTGCTCTAACCAACTAAGCTACAGGCCCATGGTACTGCTGTGAAGACGACCTTCATGAGTTTGCCGAATCAAACATTGCCAATGAGGATTGAGTCGGTTTTGTTTTTGCACGCACCATGGATTCGCAAGCATCCCTTACTTGCTCTGGAACAAAAACAAGCACATGCTCCTCGGATTGCGTGAGCGAGCGTATGAGCGGGGAATGTTCTGCTGCATCTCTGCCGTCTTCAAGAATAATGCCCTGATCGTACGGCATGTACCCGCGTTTTCCAATGGTTGCTGTGATAAGATCGTGGAACGGATCGAATCCTTCTTCTTTCAACAACAATGCAACATCTTCTTCGACCGCTGCAAACATTTCCGTCGTCAGCGATGGGATGCGCAGCGACTTGTGGTAATCTCTACGCGCTAGAAGACGCGATGCGTAACCTGACAAGATCTCGTCGTCCTGTAGTGCAAAACGGCCCATGGCAACTTTGATGTGGGAATCGTGTAGTGATGCGTATTGCTCTGGCGTCAGTGTTTTGTTGAGAAGCATCTGCTTGATTTCTCCATCCAATTCGAGCTTTCCTTCCTCCGCAAGTTCTCGAGCCCGCCTCAGCATGCGCACAAGATAGGATTGAGTAAGCATGTTGACCTTGTGAAAGTAAACTTGATTGTACATGTGATAACGTGTTACGAGGTACGCTTCGATGGCCGGCAATCCCCATGATTTGACGTAGAGTCGACCTTCATCGTTCACTCGAAGCGCACGAATGACTCTTGCACTGTCGAAACCTCCAATTTGAGCGCCCGTATTTGCTTGATCACGAATCATGTAATCCATACGGTCGACATCGAGTTGACTGCCAATAATCTCTTTCATAAACGGTGGAATCGGAACTCCATTGCACTCATTACGGCCGTCCAAAAGCGCAAAAAGTCGTTGCTTTCCTTCGTCGCCCAATACATCCGAAAGCACTCTCCCAATTTCTGATTCGTTGCTTTCAAGAAGAATGCGACCCCAATGCTCGTGAGAGTGGAAGGTCGCAAAAACTTCGGGTGTTTCCAGCAAATGGGAATAAGGTGGGTGCCCAATGTCATGGAGCAGCGCTCCGATTTGGACAAGTTCCGCATCGGAATCGGAAAGCAGACCGGGTTGAACTTCTTGGATGGAGGATGTGAGTTCCCCTGCAAGATAGTATGCTCCTAGAGAATGAGCAAAACGTGTGTGTGTCGCCGATGGGAAAACAAATTCACAGGTCGAGAGTTGCTGAATGTTTCTCAGTCGTTGGAATTCATTGGTGTCGATGATTCGAGCGTGATGGGCTGGTACCAAAACATCGCGATGGATTTCATCACGAATAACACGGTCTCGCATGGTAAATCCTGTCCTTGCCTTCCATTTCAAAGCATCTCTCGCCAAACTGTCCTATGGTAAGAGATATGCATTGCAAGCCAAGAGCAGGAACATGGCGGATGGCTTGAAGGGCTTCCTTGCGCGTTTATCAACCGATGATCCAGAAACGAACGGACCACGCTTGTGGGTTATGTTCGCCATTTCTCTGTTTCTTGTCGCTACCCTCAATTGGTACGCAATGGTTCGAGAGCCTTCCGTAGTCGATGTCGACGACCTTACAGAATACATCAATGAGGTTGTCAAGGTCGAAGGCATGCTCATTTCATGGGTCGAAGACCCGTACAACTCTGGAGACGATCGCCTCGATGCAATTATTGACGACGGAACGGGTGTTGTCGAACTACGCTGGTATCGACCCGGCGATTTACCTCCAATTGGGACCAACGTTACGATTATTGGAGATGTCATAAATTACGAAGGTCGCATGTGGATACAAGCTCTCGGTGCTGGAGCGATGAATTGGAAGTCCAGCGATGTCCCCGAAGCGCCACAATTGTCAATTTCTGACGTTGCTTTGAATCCACAATCCTATGACGGCGAGGTCATTGAACTCACGGGTTTCATCTCCAAGTCCATTGCACCTGATATCGCTTTTGGCAATGCAAAACTTGGCGATCATCCGAACTATGGAAACTCAGAGCACCAAATCGGTATGACCATTCACTCTGCAACTGGTGAATGGATCGAGGCGGGATCAAAGGTTACTGTACAAGGCGTTCTTTCGTACCAACAACGCGAACTTCGATGGAATCTCGGTATTCAAGGCCCCGACATCAAAATCGATCGAAATCACCCCATTGAAATGCCGCTTCTCGATTGGTCTTCACAATCGACGTGGATGTACTCATCGGGCAGAACCGTGGATGTCGCGGGTGTTTTAACCGTCGAGAACGACAGTTGGGAACTCTCTGGCTCATCTGGCTCACCGCTGTGTGTTCTCCCCAGCGATGACGACGTGAGTGCGGTCGACTCACTCAACGGAAAATCCATCCAAATGCGTGGCCGGTTGGTGTGGAATACTGCGATTTCCTCTTGGTGTCTGGACAAGAGTGATGAATCCAATCCTTCCTTGACCGCAACCTCCTCAATCGACGATTTGTTGCTCATGCTCAACGCAAATCCAACCGCAGTTCTTGATTCTCCCGATCAACACTACATTGTATCTGCATACATGAAATACGCCTTGGAACCGAGTGTCGAGGATGAATCCGCTTACCTTGTCGATTCGTCGGGGTACACACCGGGGTGGACAAGCATTGCAGTCACGATTCCTGGACCACGCTCAACATGGCTCGAAGCAGGGCAAGCGATTGTTGCCAATGTTACGGTTGCGTGGGATGACGAAAACATGCGAGCAGAATTGTTGGTCCACGAACTCACTGAAGGTGAGAAAGCGAATCCAATGAATCTGCTCTGGGGCGATGGAGCAATCGACTGGGGGTACGACAAAAACAAAATTGTTCGAATCAATGGTCTCGCTGTTGAAGAAAATGGAACGTGGTTCCTGAGTGAGCCAGGGAGCGACAGAAAGATTCTCCTAAGTGCCGTCAATAACTGCATCGGACTTGATGAACTTCATTTAGGAACCGCTATGACCTGGGAGGGGCGGCTTCTCCAAGTCGAGGATGCGGAAACTCTGAGCATGATTTACAGCCTTAACAATGCGGATGTTGATGACAACGACGATGATGATTTGAGTGATGCACTCGAATCCGCATTCGGAACGAGTTCCAACAGTCTGGACAGCGATGGCGATGGCATCAGTGATCGTCAAGAATACATCGAACAATCGTAGGTGAGACCATGATCGAAGCGTACTTCCACGAGCTTTGGTGGCTCCTCGGCGCCTTGTTCTTTGGAGTAATGCTGGGTTCTCTAACGGGCCTGATTCCAGGATTCCACGTCAACAATGTCGCACTTATTTTGCTCGCACTCTCACCAGGACTACTTGAATTGGGAATCCCGCTCTCCGCAGTTGCAGCAATTATCGTTTCAACCGGGACGGTCCACACATTTCTCAATTACATTCCCTCTGCGTTAATCGGCGCTCCTGACGGTGATACTGCCCTGTCCTTGTTGCCCGGGCATCGTATGCTGTTGGCAGGGAACGCTGCCCGAGGCGTTGCTTGGTCTGCCCGAGGTTCACAATTGGGTCTGTTTTTATCGCTACCGCTTATCGTTGTAGCTCGAATCGCCTTTGGCCCTGAGTTGGATTGGTACAACGGCTTGCGCGATTGGCTTCCTGTGATTTTATTGGTCATATCCTTGTTGTTGTTGGCGACTGAAACAACCCGTCTTGATTGGCCCAAATGGGTGCAAAAGCTAACGGGTAAGCGACTTGGCAACGACAGTCGTTTTGCGGGATTCGTTGCTGCGACCGTGTTTTTCCTGCTGGCAGGCTTGTACGGTTGGGCTGTGTTTGAGTTGCCAGTTGACAGCCCTGTTGGAATGCCTTCACCATCCCTCTTGCTACCGAGTCTGGCAGGGTTGTTTGGGATTGCAAACCTGTTGGACATATATGCTACAACCAGCCATCTGCCTCCACAGAAAGAGAACTGGGATCTGCCTCCAGTTAAACCCTTGATTGCCCCGTGTTTTTGGTCGGCTGTAGCTGGTGCAAGCATGGGTGTCCTGCCCGGAATGACCGCATCACAGGCCACGGTTTTGGTCATGGGTGGTCGAAACGTTGCGGCAAAAGTGCAAGGCAAAGAAGGCTACGGAATGGATTGGGAAACGCGCCGATTAACGGAACTAAGCGACGAAGAACTTCTTGAGATTGCCGTTGCAGAAGCAGAAGATGGATACGAAGGACCTCAGACAAAACAAGATTTGGAGGTCATTGCTATCCTCTCAGCGGTCAACACCGCTGTTACGGTTATGGTCCTTGGATTCCTTTACATCATCGGAAGGTCACGTTCGGGTGCGACGCTTGCGTTGAAAATGATGTATCCCATTGAAACATGGAATTCAAGTCAACCCACTGCCGACTTTGTCCGTTTGCTTGCAGTCACCCTCGCTGCTGGCATAATGGCGATGCCAATTATGAAAATCGTCGGCAAAGGTATGTTGCGACTTCATGCTGCAATTCCACTGCAATCAATGGTTATGGGCGTCATCATATTCGTCACCGGGTTGGTTTGGCTCTCTACTGGATTCGTTGGAATCGGAGTTCTGATCGTCGGCACCATTCTTGGATTGATGCCGCCTCGAATCGGCATACGACGCAGCCATGGAATGGGCATTATCCTCGTTCCGATTATGATTTACACCTTTGCTCAGATGGCGGATAGTTTTGGATTCATCTGAAGCAAGAGGATACTTCGCACCAAAAGATATGAGGGGGAAGGGGTTGGCTTAGAGCGACGATGCTTTATGCGAATTGAATCAATATTCCTCCTCACGCTCATGCTTTTGGTTCCTGTGACGCACCTTGTGGGTCCGACAGAGGCAGCAGGGGCTCGAAGTCAGCCTTGCAGTGGTTCGGTTTGCATCAATGAAGTAATGCCAAATCCAAACGGTTACGACAACGCTACTTGGCCAAACGGAGAATGGTTGGAATTGTACAATACGGGAACATCATCCGTGGATGTTCGCAACTGGTACTTCTCAAACAAAGCCTCCAAGACGCTTTATCTTGATGCATCTTCAATCGTCGGCTACAATGCCAGCGATGCATCGACTTACACGCTGGCTCCCGGCGATTACATGATCGTTGCGAGAAACGGGACCACCAACTTCTACGTTGCCAATGCCAACGATTTCATGACACTCTACGACGCATCCAACAGCTGGGTTGATGAGGCCACATGGAATTCAAGTTCCAGCGGTGTGAGTTTGGAAGAAGATCCAGCGAGTGCGTACAACGATTGGATTCCCACCTCGAGCCCTACTCCCGGTTCGTTGAACAGCGGTGGAGGTGGAGGGGGCACGACGGGACCATCGTACACCGAAAGCGATGTCATCATCAATGAGGTGATGGCAGACCCATGGCCAAGTTACGATAACGAGTCCTGGCCGGGTGGGGAATGGGTGGAACTGTACAACAACGGTACGTCAACGATTGACCTCAGCGGATATTGGTTGCAGGACGTTGCAGGCAACACAATTGCGATGGATGAAAATCATCTCATCGGTGCAACAACCGATGCTTCAACGCTGTTGATCTATCCTCAAGAAACGAGAGTCGTCTCTGTGAACTCAACAACCAGCAGCAGTATCCTGAACAACGGTCAGGAAACGCTGCATCTGTATCTGTCCAACGGAAGCATTGGAGATGAAGTGGCGTGGACCCGAAATCAACCCGGTTTTTCACTTGAGGCCCCAAGCGGTGAAGGTCTTTGGCAGTATTCTACATACCCAACCCGAAACGCAACAAACGCTCCAAAATTGAACGATATTACTGCAGGTTCGGATGTTCAATTCGGTGAAATTTTTCCTGTGAGCGCCTCCGATGGAAGCTCAGCACCGGAGGGTGAATGGATTGAACTTTACAATTCTGGAGCCGTGGCAATCGACCTTAACGGTTGGTCGATCGTTAACGGCATGGGTAATGTCACTTATCTGGACCCTGGATCAATTGTGTTCAACAGTTCACAAGGCAGCACAACCATCGATGCTGGAGAACGGAGACTTGTCGAGTTTACTGGAGACACGCGCCTCATGGACAATTACAACCACCTGATTCTTCGCAATGCTGCAGAATCCATCGTGGATATGGCGCATTACACCACCAATTACGGAACAAACGTTTCATTAATTCAGGCTCAAAATTACCACGATCCATGGACTCCTTCGATTGCACCATCGCCGGGCCAACCAAACCCAACCCCAACGCCAACCACTGGTGACGTCAAAATAACCGAGGTCTTGGCCGACGCAATCGGCACCGATTCGTTGCCGTACCCAAACGGCGAATGGATTGAAATTCAAAACATGGGTACTGAGGAGGTCGATGTTGCTGGATGGCGCTTCTCTGCTGCGGGGCGTACCCTGATTCTTCATCAATACAACATGCCTGCCAAATCCGACACGGTTTTGCAAGCAGGTGAAACCGTCCTTGTTGCGCTCAATGGGACCTCACAATTCTACCTCAAACACACAACGCCGGACCAAATATTCCTCTATGACGGAAATGGAGTTGCAGTTCATTCGGCTCAATGGACGCACACGCTCGAAGGTGTTTCTCTGATCAACAACACGGAAACGCACGCAGGTGCTGGCCCCTCGGGTACGAACGCCCCCTCCTCAAGCACGACATGGGGCATGAGCGACTGGCTCAACAGTGCATGGGCAACACCAGGTCAAGAAAACCCGGTTTGGCCGGCATATTCGGGAAGCGAGACCATCCTCGTCACGGAAATGGCCACATCTTGCAACGACCCTGCATTCCAGCCTGCTGCCGATTGGATTGAACTGTACAACAATGGGGAGACAAACGTCAATTTGAGTCGGTGGATGCTTCGTGCAGATTACAATTCAAATCCACTCATGGGCCGACAGTTTATCGACGTCAGCGTGTTGTGGCCATCTTCGATTGTTGATGCCACGCTCGCTCCACAAGACCGTGTTGTGGTCGAATTGCAACACGACATCTTTGGTGTTGGTTTGGATGAAGTAAGCAGTATGGACCTTCTCAATCCAGATGGAGAAGTCGTCGCTACCATCGCTCCTCCAACAGGATTCTTGAGTACGAATTGCGCTACGTACGGCTACAATGCGAGCGATGACGGATGGGTTGAGTTCATGTGGCCTACCCCTGGTTTGCCTGAACCCGACGCCGCCATGATGGCCTCGATTGACGACATCAAATTCAGTTCAATAATGTGGGATGGAGTCTCTTCCATTTCAACAGAAATGGAGTTCTTTGAATTGACCAACATTGGAACGGAATCTGCTCTTCTAAACGGATGGTCGGTTCGACGGATTGCCTCAGACGGATCTTCGTTTGAATCCGAAATAACCAATCTTCAAATCAATGCCTCCTCATCGGTTAAATTATCGAACGATGTTGATGCATTGGAATTGTTCGAAGACGGCATCCTGCTTGACATGAATGCGGCCATGGAGAGCCCGATTTACCTTCTTGACAGCGGTATGGCATTGCAATTAATCCATCCAACCGGTGGAGTTGCTGACACGATTGTCTACAAGAATGGGCCGGTTGCCAGCGAAGGATGGGAGGGTGTTTCGCTTTCAGAGCCAGTGAGTGGTATCGACAACCTCATTCTGTACCGTGGGGATGGTTGTGGTCTGATGACGGACACCAACCAATCTACAGACTGGCACCAACGATGGGGCCGCTTGGGTGCCAGTGATTTCTGTGCCGATTCTACATTCAACGATGCGACAGCGGTCACACCGCTCATCGCTCCAGAACATGGATTGATGGATCTCATCAATTGGATTGATGATGCCCAAAATTCACTTCACGTACACATCTACATCCTGCAATCGAGCGAACTTTCACAAGCACTCATCGATGCTCAAAACAGAGGTGTTGACGTATCGGTTGTTCTCAACGAACCCGAAGATTGGTGGAACCAAAACGATAGGCAAGCACAACAGGCTTACGCACATTCACTCAACCAGGCAGGTATTGGTGTCCACTGGTTCGGTGGCACAGCTGACGATCCGTACCTCTATCTTCACTCAAAGGTCGCAGTCCGTGACGCTTCCTCAGTATGGATTGGTTCAGGAAATTGGAAGCCTTCCTCTCTGCCATACGATGGTGATCGTGGCAACCGAGATTGGGGAATCATCGTCAACAGCGTCCAACTTGCGGCCAACGTTCGAGCAAACATGGCGTTTGATGAAAGTTCGATGTTCGTCCAACCCGTGTCTTCAACACCTCCAACAAATTCCTATGTCATTCCAGAAGCTACGGAAATTGATCAAAACACTGCAGAGGCGCTGAGTGGATCGTTTAGCGGACGTTTGTTGACCTGTCCTGATGATTGTGTCGAAGGCCTTACAGAAATGATTCAATCAGCGGATGATGAGATTTTACTGTCCTTGCAATACTTGGATCTTGATTGGAAATGGGGATGGGGCGAGAATCCTTTGATCTCTGCACTGCAACAAGCAGCTTCTGATGGGGTTTCAATCCGTCTGATAATCAACGGAGCCTACCTTGATGAAGACATTCAAGATGTTGTCGATCGAATCAACAACGACTGGAACATCAGCAACGGATGGGACGTATCTGCGATCATCATGAGCGAGGATGATGACGTTATGAAACTGCACAACAAAGGTGCAATTGTTGATGGTGAATCCGTTCTCATATCAAGCATCAATTGGGGCGATTCTGCGATGGTCCGCAATCGTGAGATGGGCCTTATCATCACATCTTCTGAGGTGGCAGCACCCTTTATTGAATCGTGGTATGCCGACTGGAATCGCTTGGACAACGTGACGGATACGGACAACGACGGTATGCCCGATATATTCGAAGTCAATTTTGGCCTTAACCGAACCGTATCAATGCGCAATGGCGTTTTGGAAAGTGATGTAGACAACGATAACGATGGTTTATCGAACATGGACGAATACATGCTCGGTGGTAATCCTCTGAATTCGGACACCGACGGTGACTGCATCCTCGATGCGGTTGAGGTAACATGGGCACAATCGACCGCCCTCGATTCTGCAATTGAAGACGTTTCGCCCTCAGATGCGATCAACCTTGCGGATGCTGATGGTGACGGTATTGATGAGGCGACCGCACTCGGATGCGACCTCGGGGGAATTGAACCAATTGACCCATCCGACAACCAATCCGAAAACTCGAGCATCGATAGCGATGAAGACGGCGTTCTCAACTCCGACGATGATTGTCCTGACACTGCGCCAAACACCCCAACCGACGTTTCGGGATGTTCCTCAGAGCAACGAAACGAAAAAGCAGGAAAAGCAAGTGGAGAAGCCGAAGAAGGATTTGGCGAAACGTTCATGCTTTTGCTGATGATTGGTGGCTTGCTTCTATTGGTTGGTGCCGTTTACGGAATTGTTCAATCACGTAAAGAGAGCGAGGCGGCCAAGGATTGGGTCACAGATCAACACATCGATGATGTTGTTCATGTTGACGAGCAGTGGGAGCAGCCTGTTTTGGATGGACGAAACGAAACGGACGAATCAACATCAATCGCTTCAGAACTTGACAGGTTCCCCGGCTGGGATGAGCAAATGGTGCAACAGTACCTTGACCTCGGATGGACGCTTGACCAGTTGGAAGAATACTATCAACAACAGGTCGCTGAGCAAGGCTGAGACGCGCAACCTTCACAAAGGACGGCGTTTAGGTTCACTCATGGCATACAGTTCAACGAACCCGGTTTTTCAACCGAAGTTTTGGAATACAATCCAAGGATACGACCGAATGAGCTTTGAAGGAACCTTGCAAAAAATAGGCATCCTTTTCGGACTTGCAACCGTCAGTGCAGTTGGCTCCGTAGCTCTTGGATTCATCATGCCCGGTCTGTTGTTTCCAATGATGCTGCTTGGGATGTTTGGTACCATGGGAATGGGTGTCTACCTATGGTTTTCTCGTCCAGTCGAACCAGCCGGTTTTGTGATGGTCTATGCAACGCTGGAAGGGCTGTTCATAGGACCCTTAACGCTTGTTTTTGAGCTGATGTATCCCGGTATTGCCATACAAGCTGGACTCGCAACTTTTGCTGTCGTTGCAACGATGCTCACCATTTACTCGGTTGGAATCCTTCGACCAACGCCGACCTTCAACAAGATTGTTTTCACACTTGCAGGATCCATCTTCCTTGTCTACATCATCAACCTCTTTTTGGTGTTCCTCACACCGTGGTCCGTACCGTTCCTTCACTCCTCTGGACCGATTGGAATTGGAATAAGTCTGTTCATCATCACCATTGCAGCGATGATGCTTATCTCGAATTTTGGTATGATTGACGCAGGTGTCCGAATGGGAGCTCCAAAGCAGCAGGAATGGTGGGGCGCCTTCGGAGTTATGGTCACCGTTATTTGGCTGTATTTCGAAATGCTTCGTTTAATTGCAAAGCTTCGCGACAGGTGATTCGTTGACACGGCCGTTACCAATAGCCGACCTTGATGACTATCTGTCCGAGGATGAACAACGGGTACAGAAGTTCATCAAAACCGTTGGAGATTCACTTGCAGACATTGGATTTTTTGCGCTCACAAATCACGGCATTGACTTGTCCTTGATTGAGGGCACATATCATGAAGCTGAGTCCTTCTTTATGCTTGAAGATTCCGTGAAAAATTTGTATTCAAAGCCAGAGATTTCACATCAGCGAGGTTACACGTCGTTCGGAGTGGAGCATGCAAAAGACAACCCTGCACCCGATCTCAAGGAATTTTGGCAAACTGGACGGGGACAACAAGGAAGCGAAACGGACAACAAATACCCGATGAACATATGGCCAAACGAACACATTCCGAAGTTTGAAGAGAACGTAGATTCGTTGTACAATCAAATGGAAATCATTTCCAACCAATTGCTCGCTGCTTGCAGTACGTACCTTGGAAAAGATGCGAATTGGTTGCCATCAATGGCCGACAAAGGCAACACGATTATGCGCATCATTCACTATCCTCCTCTTGATGCTTCAACACCTGAAGGTGCGGTCCGTTCAGCGGCACATGAGGACATCAATTTCATCACGCTCCTCATGACAGCCACCGCTGCTGGACTGCAGGTCATGGACAACGATGGAACATGGATTGATGTTGAGGGGAACCACGAACAAATCATTGTCGATTCTGGTGACATGATTCAAAATCTAACAAATGGATTGTTCCGTTCAACAAAACATCGCGTGGTCAATCCAGGTGATCCAACACAGCGAAGATTTTCGATGCCAATGTTCGTGCATCCTCGCAACGAAATCGATTTGACACCACGTCCTGAATACGTAGCACGTACAAGTGGCGTTGCTGATTACCCTTCCATCACCGCAGGGGAATTCCTGCACCAACGTCTCGTTGAAATCGGATTGGCTTCATCCGATGAGAGTTGATTTGAATGCACATCCCCAAGATATTGGCAAAAAAAAGGGATGGTAAGGCACTCGAACCGTCCGAAATTGAATGGTTCATCAAACATCTTCATGTCATACCAAACGAGCAGATTGGTGCGTTTTTGATGGCATGTCAGATCAACGGATTGGATGCTGATGAAACCATACACCTCACCAAGGCAATGCTGGAACAAGGAGACCGACTCCCTGCTCAGACCGGCGCTGTCGACAAGCATTCAACTGGTGGTGTTGGTGACAAAATGAGCCTTGTTCTTGCACCAGCACTAAGAGCGTGTGGTGCTGTGGTTCCTATGCTTGCGGGAAGAGGACTGGCGCATACGGGAGGAACCATCGATAAACTTGAGGCAATCCCTGGTTTCAACACAGGATTAAGCATCCAAGAAATGGAACACAATCCATGTTTCATTTCTCGACAAACCGATGAAATTGCACCGACAGATTCCATACTCTATGCAATACGTGACGTGACTGCAACCGTGCCATGCATAGGATTGATTACAGCATCAATTCTCTCCAAAAAAGCGGCTGAAGGAATCCAAGCACTGGTCCTCGATGTCAAGTACGGTCGAGCGGCTTTCATGCAACACTCAGAGGACGCTCGAAATCTTGCGCACTCTATGGTCCGTGTTGGTACTGCCCTTGGAATGAAAGTTGAGGCATTGCTTACGCAGATGGACCACCCGATTGGGAACATGATTGGAAACAGTCATGAAATTGTTGAAACCATTGCATGTCTCAAGGGTATGGGTCCAAACGACACGATGGAGTTGGTCTTTGCACAGGCCGAATCATTAGGGTACGACATCTCTGAAGTCATCAACGACGGTTCTGCTCTGCAAGAGTTCAACTCGATGCTTGTGCGTCAAGGCGTTGATGTGGAGGTTGTGCAACAGCTGATCGACAATCCTTGGAGCGTGTTGCAACGAGCGCCTGAAGCCTACACAATAAAAGCAGGAAAAGCGGGCTATATCGCTGACTTGGATGCTTTTGTGTTTGGTCAAGTTTTGTGTGAGATAGGAGCCGGTCGCTCGACCCAGAGTGAAGATATCGACCATGGAATTGGAATTGAAATACACAACCACATTGGCATGAAAGTCGAAGAAGGTGACCCCATTTTCACCTTGGACGCACCTCGTGGCCTCAATGATGCTTCGTTGAAACGTTTGATGAATTCGATTACAATTTCAGACTATCAAGTCAATGTAGGTTCAAGGATTCTTGAAAGGGTAACAATTTCAGATTGTTCGATGACTTGAATTCATGGAAGCCGTCATAAAGGAGATGTTACTGGCCAAACTCGCCGATTTAGCTTAGCTGGTGGAGCGTGGGACTGTTAATCCCAAGGTCGTGGGTTCGAGCCCCACAATCGGCGTAAATTTTCAATCCATCCACGGCAGCACATCAACTCATAATTGCATTCTGCATTGGTTGACTGTTGGTTACTCCCACTCAATTGTGCCTGGTGGTTTGTGGGTAATGTCGTAGACGACCCGATTCACTGCACCCTTGACCGTGTTGGTTATTCGCGTACTGATCTTTTGTAGTATGCTGTGCGGAATTTCCGAATATCGAGCCGACATACCATCCATACTTCGTACTGCTCTGACAACAACGGTCTCGCCGTATGCTCGCACATCACCGTGCACTCCAACAGAGCGGACTGGGAGCAATGCGGCGAAGTACTGCCAAGGCAATTCCATTTCACCGGCAGCTGCTCCTGCTTCAAATTCCTCCTCGACAATGGCACAAGCCTCGCGTACGACCTCCACACGTTCGGGAGTCAATTCTCCGAGCGTTCGAACCGCTAAACCTGGACCGGGGAACGGTTGCCGCTCGGCCACGACGATATTGAGTTCGCGAGCGATTTCTCGAACCTCATCTTTGTACAATTCACGGAGGGGTTCAACAACTTCGAGCGTCATGTCCTCTGGCAATCCGCCAACGTTGTGATGCGATTTGATGGTGTCGCGAACACCACCGCCCGATTCAATCCAATCTGGGGCAATGGTCCCTTGAACAAGGTATTTCGCGCCGCACTTCTTTTGCTCATCTTCAAAAATTCGGATGAACAATTCGCCGATTACCTTGCGCTTGTGTTCAGGTTCTGTCACACCTTTCAATGCCTCAAAGTATCGATCGGCGGCTTTGACAGTGATCAAATTGATGCCTTGCTCAGCGAGCATCGCCTCAATTTCCTCAGTCTCATTCTTTCTCATGAAACCTGTATCAACGTAAACACAATGCAAGAGATTACCAACAGCCTTGTTGGCGATAACAGCAGCAACGGTTGAATCAACACCACCTGAACATGCAATGATAGCGACGTCGTCAATGGTCGCTTTCATTTGCTGAATCGATTCTTCGATGAATTCAGGCGCATCAAACATCTCAAGCCCTGCCATTGACTTCTCGATCCATTTGGAGTACGCGCTCCACTTGGTCGAGTTTGTCTTGAACGAGACGTTGAGCCATATCTTCGTTGACAAGGGCAAGCATTTGCACTGCAAGATGGCCAGCGTTATCGCCACGGTCAACGCCTACGGTAGCAGCAGGAACCCCGGGTGGTAATTGAACGATTGAGAGAAGTGAGTCATAGGGTACTTTACCGCCGCATGGAACACCAATCACTGGCTTCGTGGTAAGTGCTGCAACAGCACCGGGTAGTGCTGCAGCAAGGCCAGCCATTGCAATGAAAACTTTGCATCCGTCTTCTTCAGCTTTGTGAATAATGTCTTCAACATATTTCGGAGAGCGATGCGCTGAAGCAACACGCAATTGATAATTTACGCCAAATTTGTCAAGCACCTTCGTGCATTTTTCTGCAACTGGCATGTCCGACTTCGATCCGAGTAAGATAGATACATCCATGACTTACACGCAACGCGGGTAGTTCTTTTAGATGACCCCTCACTCTTCTTCAAACAAAAATCCAGCAAGATTGAAAAGAGTACCAGAAAAAACGTCGAGATGCAGCCAACATCCATCCTCATCGTATTCGCAGTACATGACCGCGAGCTGTTGTTTTGTCCTGGAAACTGCCATGATTCCATTGTTGGGTTTTGCATTCACTATCTTCCAATGAGTGTATCGACTCGGACTCAATTTTAGATATTCAGAAGGATTCCAATGGCGACGGAATTGCACTCCATAACCTGCTGACGTTTTGTTGGCAAGATGAAATGTGGAGAAAAAGAAACACACACAAAGGAAGATCCCAATCCAAGAAGAAATCGATTCAATAAAGGCAGTCATTGGAACGAGGAAGAACAAGACAACACCAAAATGGACGCTTCGATGAAGAATCAAGACTCGACGTTGGAAGAAGGTTGAAAGTAGCGCCATACCAATCAGAAGTGCTGTTATCAGAAGAAGCCATGGCACAAATTTTGTGTGTTTTCCTGAAAGCAACATCAAGACAGGAAAGGCCATGGTTAACAAGGAACCAGCGAGCGTAAAGAGCGGGGTGTTCATCACCGCTTTTTCCTCGGAGGGGTACCATCCTTCTATGAGCAACCCTACCATGAACCTACGAGTGGTTCCGAGTTTTTGTTTTTGTTGGATATCGGCGATGAAATTATATCAAGAAGGTTTTTTCCTCCAAAAGTGGAACAAGTCTACAAGTGCGATTCAGAGTCTTTCTTGGCTCGTTTGGACGAGCACAGAGGATTGCAACTCATTCATCGAGGGCAAGAGGTCCAAGTATATCGCGGACTTTTTCAGTTTGTAATTTTGAGTTACAGCGAGGTTGGCGATGAATTGCTCGTTCGATTTCGCCCAAGCATAACCATGTTTGGTTTGTTTGTCCTATCATCGATGCTTGTTGCAGGTGCTTTTTATGTCTCATGGTGGATGTTAATTGTTGAACTGTTGCTGATCAGTTTGGCATTTGTTGTTTATTCGTCACAACTCACTTGGGAGTTGCTGCAATTTACACAAGAATCCATCACGCTTCGCACTCAGTCGTTATCGAACGGATGACGCAGACAGAGGTTGCGTGCGGCGTAGACCTCGTCAACTCGACGAACAGGCGTTGTTGTGGGTGCATTGTGCAGTGTTTCTGCATCGAGTTGAAGCACTTTGCAGAAATCCTTGGCGAACGTATCAAGCGTTTCTTTGGATTCTGTCTCCGTTGGCTCTATCATCATGCATTCAGGGACGACGAGCGGAAAGTACACTGTTGGAGCCATGTAACCCATGTCAAGAAGTCCTTTAGCGACGTCCATGGCTGAAATACCAAGCGTTTCTTTTGCAGGTCCAAGCGAAAGTGTGAATTCATGCTTGGCCACAACCGTATCAGCACCGTCAACAAAGAGATGATCGACGCCCGCTGCTTTGGCCTCTCGATGGATCGCATGCCGTAGGTAGTTGGCATTGAGTACAGCGTGTTCCGACATGGTTCGGAGTTCTTTTCCATAGCGTCGATAATATGCCCAACATCGCAGAACTGCACCTGCGTTTCCATGCCACTGCTGGACCTTACCTATGCTGTTTTCAGGCACGTGCCAGTGGTACCAAAACGCATCAACAGCTTGTTCTTTTTCTGCTACATTCGGCTCACGGCGCGCAACAATCGGCGAAGGTAGGAAGGAAGCAAG
Source organism: uncultured euryarchaeote (assembly GCA_937894115.1). Classification (GTDB taxonomy): domain Archaea; phylum Thermoplasmatota; class Poseidoniia; order Poseidoniales; family Poseidoniaceae; genus MGIIa-L2. Next base: position 51,850 of record CALBFP010000296.1, on the reverse strand, counting down.
ATGCTCCTTCACGCCGATTGGTCCTGAACCAGGACCCCCTCCGCCATGCGGTTGACTGAAGGTTTTGTGGAGGTTGTAATGAACTGCATCGAATCCCATCAATCCAGGACTGGTCCTGCCGAGGATTGCATTGAAATTTGCTCCATCATAGTACATGAGGCCTCCAACTTCATGAACGATTTTCGAGGCTGCTGCGATGTCTTGTTCGAACAGTCCAAGTGTGTTTGGATTGGTGATCATCATTGCTGCTGTGTCGTCGCCAACAACAGCACGCAAAGCGGACAAATCGATTCTGCCGTCTTCTTGGCTTGGGATTTCAATGATTTCAAATCCCGACATAGCGGCGCTGGCAGGATTGGTCCCGTGTGCAGAATCTGGAACGATGACCTTTGTTCTGTTGCTCTCGCCACGGTGGCGGAAATATTCTTGAAAACAGCGCACTGCAGTAAACTCTCCTTGAGCACCAGCAACAGGTTGAAGCGTCACGGCGTCCATTCCAGCGCAAATTGCAAGCATTTCTTGCATTTCATAGTAAATTGAGAGCAACCCTTGCAGTTGATGTTCAGACTGATGCGGATGGATGTCTGCGATTCCAGGCAACTGAGCAACGACTTCGTTGACACGAGGATTGTGTTTCATTGTGCATGAACCGAGTGGATAGAACCCTGTATCGATGCCAAAGTTTCGCTTTGAGAGCCAGGTGTAGTGCCGAACCATTTCGGGCTCTGATAAACGAGGCCACCGAGGTAATTGATTCCGAACCATGTTTGCTGGTAGATTCAACTCAGATGCTGGTAGGATTGGTGACGGTTGAGCATATCCTTTGCCCTCAGCGCCATAATGATCGAACAAACGGCTCATGCTGTCACCTCCATGGTCCACGTTGTAAGCGATTGTACAAGTCGGTCAATGTCGTCTTTACTCGTTTGATCGGTAACGGTGAGGAGCATTTGATTGCTTTTCTCGGGATACCAATCGGAGACGTTGAATCCACCGACGATGCCGTCCTGCTCAAGGAAAGCAAGACAAGATGAGGTTTGCTCAGGAAGTTCAACCACGAACTCGTTGAAATGCGATTGCTGGTGGTGAGGTTGATGTATGGATTCAATCGAGGAAAGCTCACGCTTTAGGTGGGTGCATGCTGCCATGTTTCGAATCGCAAGATGCTTCAAACCTTCAGGGCCTAAGAGGGACATGTGCATCGCACCCATGAGCGCAATCAACGTTTCATTGGTGCAGATGTTCGATGTTGCTCGATGACGGCGTATGTGCTGTTCACGGGTTGATAGCGTGAGGCAATACGCTTCTTTCCCATCAACATCGATGCTGCGTCCGACAATTCGGCCGGGCATCAAACGAAGGTAGGGTTTGGTGCAGCCAAAGATTCCGTAAAGTGGACCTCCTCCCGTGATTGGGCTTCCCAAGGGTTGACCTTCCCCAATCACAATGTCGGCTCCGTAATGACCCGGGGCTTCGAGCAGCCCGAGCGAAACCGGTTGGACTCCGACGATCAACGCAGTGTGTTCGCCAATGATTTCTTTGATTGAGGGGTACCCCTCGTCTATGATACCCAACGGGTTTGGTTGCTCCACATAAACAGCACATGATCCCCGGGCTTCGTGAACGCTTTCAAGATTGATACAGCCGTTGTTGTCGTGTTTTAGTTTTTTAATTTCGATACCAGCGCCTTGACAATAATTGTGAATGACGGATACTCTGTCGGGTGGTGTCAGTTCAGAGATGTATACGGTGTCTTTCTGTTCTGCTTTTCGGTTGTGAACACGTACTGCGCACGTGATTGCCTCCGCAGCAGCAGTGGAGCCATCGTACAAGGAGAGGTTGGTAATGGGCATGCCAATGAGTTCAGAGACAAGGGATTGAAACTCCCACATCGCTTGCAGCATACCTTGGGAAACCTCCGGTTGATAGGGTGTGTACGAGGTCAGAAATTCGCCGCGCGTAACGAGTTGAAAAACACTGGATGGAATGAAATTGCGATACAGTCCCGCTCCAAGGAACGAGGGCTGATCGCCCAAGGCGAGATTCGCTCCGAGGAGACGCCGTGCATCAGCAAGGAGTTCTTCTTCGCTTTGAGCATCAGGCAAAGGTAAATCTCCAACCATTCGAACGGGTTCAGGAACATCTGCGAACAAGGAATCCATGGATTCAATACCCATTTCTTTCAGCATTTCTTCTTCTCTTCCGAGGTTTGGCAATTGGTCAACCATGGGGCTCGTCTCCTTGGACAATCCCGACCAGTCGCGTAGCGCTCATAATGTTCGTCATTGAACCATCAAGAAACGAGGGCCGTCTATACAAAAGGAGGACGAATTATAACAGCGCGCACCGATGAGCGTGGACTCGCAGCAATGAGTACTTCATCACCTTCTTGAACGCCAGATATGTACCCAATCCCTACACCTGTATTTTCAAGCGACGGGGAAGGAGCTCCAGACGTTAATCGGCCAATATTGGTTCCATCGAGAGCAAGAACGTCCTTTCCTGGACGAGGCAATGGACCTCGTTCCAGATACTTGACGCCCCACCATCGCTCGTCGGAATCGGAGTGAGAAACAACCCGATCTCGTCCGATGAAATCGTGCTCTGTATCCAGTCCAAACGGTACGTTGGTTTCCCACGAATCACGTGCAAGGAAAGGGTCATGCTCGCCATCGAGTTTGGGCCATTGGAAATCAACACCGGACAACAGATACCCCTTCTCGAGTCGAAGTGTATCTCGGGCACCCAATCCAACTGGAGTTGCCCCTGCGTCGATCAAAGCTCGCCAAACCGTCGCAACTTGCTCGTTCGGAACAAATATCTCATATCCCGGTTCTCCAGTGTATCCAGTTCCCTGAATCCAGCCGGTAACATCGAGTTGGTTTTCGGTCAAAGCCGACCACTTGAAGCGAGCGACGTGTTGCCCCTCCCCAAAGGCTGCGTCGAGATATTCCTTACTCGAAGGTCCTTGAAGCGCCAGAATTGAGGTAGCCTCTGAGAGATCTTCAATGCGAACACCTACAGAAGCCGGATTGCAGGCGTGGAACCAATCCCACATCACGCTGATCATCGAAGCGTTGGGTACACCGAGTATTTCCGTTTCAGAAACAACTGCAAAAATCATATCATCGATAATGTAACCATCATGATCCAAAAAGTGAGTATAACCGCAACGTCCCGCGGGTATGGAAGTCACCTTTTGAGTTGCAACACTTTCCAGCCACTGAAGCACGTTTTCTCCAGTGAACCGAAACGTTCCCATGTGGGAAACATCAAACAAACCCGAACCGTTTCTCGTTGCCAAATGTTCTGCTTTAATGTTTGAATACCAAATGGGCAACTCAAACCCATGAAAATCAACGATGTTACCGCCAAGACTGACGTGTTCATCGTAGAGTGCTGTTCGAACCGGTTCACCATCGCCCATTGCTTTCACATCCGTATTACTCTTGAGGCAAACCTCGTTCAATATCCTTTCCTATGGAGACCACGCAATCAAGGAACGCATCCAACGATTGTTCAGTAATGCTGCGGTTAGCAATAACCGAACGGAGGATGATTTGTCCTCCAACCGTACTTCTGCTTACCATAAATCTCCCGTCTCGAATGATGCGTTCGCGCAACTCGGCGTTGATTTGATTGAGGTCTTGTGCTTGATCTGTACCAACATATCGAAAACATACGTTGGTCCACATCCGTCCACTAACCATTTCCAGATACTCGTTCGCTTCGATTTGATGCTGTAAATAATCAGCAAGGCCCATGAACGTATCCAACATCGATGCCCAACCTGCATCACCGATTTCTCTCCATGCGAGCCAGAGCTTGAGTGCATCGTTTCGCCGACCACACTGGAGCGAATATCTTCCCAAATCTACATTTTCCGATGTTTCATGATAGAGGTAATGAGCTTCATCACTGTTCGAGCATACAGAACGAAGTATCTCCGCTTCTTTCACGATAAAAGCGGAGCAAATCAAAGGAATGCCCATCATTTTATGCGCATCCCAACAGAAACTATCTGCGAGTTCAATACCGTCCATCAACGACCGATAGGTGGGTGAAAAAAGGGCTGAACCGCCCCATGCTGCGTCAACGTGCATCCAAAGATGATGTTTGTGAGCAACGGTGGCCAATTCGCGCAGAGGATCAAAACTTCCTCGCACTGTTGTTCCACTTGTTGCCAACACTGCGAACGGGGTTTGGCCGTTACGGATCGCACGCTCAATCTCTTCCTCAAGAGAGTCTGGGCGCATTTGTCCTTCTTCATTACAGCGAACTTTGATGAGGTTTGAAGACCCTATTCCGATTACATTAGACGCTATGCCAAACGAATAATGACATTCTTCTGAAACAAATGCCACCATGTTCTCGCCGTTAAACCCCGTGCGATTGGATAAAGGGAACTTGGCTTGGCGAGCACAAAGAAGACCGAGCAGATTCCCGTTCGATCCACCCGTAGTAAGGGTTCCTTGAGCCGTGCCGAAATCGGCCAATTCCGCCATGCGTTTGAGAATTGAGGATTCAACCAAGGTTGCAATTGGTGCGATTTCATAGGTGTACATCGCCGTATTCGTTGCCGCTGTAACCAACTCTCCTGCAATGGCTGCGACCGACAACCCACCCCAAAGTGGATTCATGAAACCTGGTGCCGTTGTTCGAACCGAATTCCTTAGGAACAATTCGATGTCATCGAGAGCTGCATCTATTCCTCGACCTTCGATCGGCAGTTTTAGATCGACCGTGCGACTTAATGAATCGTGTGAGATGTTCGGCCGGATCATGGAATCGTTTTGACTCTCTGAAAGGAAGGTCTTGACGCGAGAAAGGACCTCATCCAAGAACGCCTCCGCTTCCATGTTGCAGGTCTAACCAAAGCGGTCTTTGAAGATGGTCCTTACTTCACTCAGTAAAACACTATGCGTTATGCATTTTTTATTACATACATTGAATAACCATCCGGCACTGGTCGATTCATGCTGGGAGAAACTGGTGGTGCATGGCTCGATCGCCTGCACATGCAACTTGCAAGAGAACTTCGAGGCCAAGGCTGGTCGCAAATGAACATCGCATCCATGCTTGGATCAACACAAAGCACGATTTCGAGACAATATCAAAAATCAATGCTTGCTTTGCCTGGTTCGGCAGATGAACTCACCGTTGATGGATGGGCTAAGGAACTCGCAGGAGGACTGCTCTCTGTAGGACAGTCTGAAGAACTGCTTCGGCAACGTTTTATTGTCGAGTTCCAGTTTACAGGCAATCAAGTCCTACGGTTCGACAAAACACTCACCGGTTTGGATTTGGAAGTCGACCAAAACGAGCACGCATTGATTCGCCGATTGGAATGGGCCATAGGTCGTCTTGACTCCAAGTCGCTCTTACCCGTTCTTCCGAAGGTTGGCCTCAACATCGCTGCCTGCTTGAACTCAGCCACCTCCCCATCGGAAGTTGCAGCTGTTCCGGGAAAAATAACGTCCGTCGAAGGTGAATTACGAACACACAGCAAACCGCAATTCGGATCCTCAAACCACCTCGCTAAATTGCTGCTCGATGCAAAAAAGAACGATTCGTCCAAATCTGCAATAATCAACATTCGCCCTCCTGGTGACCATGAAGGAACGGACATTGATGCCGTTCAGGAAGCTTGCAACCAATTGAACTGGGAATTAGCGGATGCCGTACGTGGAGGAATCGAAGATTCTGGTTCACAAATCGACGTCATCCTGGATATCGGTGATTTTGGATGGGAACCTTCGCTCTACGTTCTCGCAGGCAGTCCTCTCGAAGCGGTTGACCGTTGCCATGCCCTTATCACCACACTCGGGGGGATTGAATGATTCGCGTCAGTCTTATCCTTTCCGTACTTCTGCTAGCACCGTTGTCAGGTTGTTTGGACAGCAGCCAATCCGCTTTGGAAAGCGTTGAATCTCCAGATGACTGTGTCGTGTACACAGGAGATGACGACAACATACTGAAAATTCTCACGTACGACTCGCTCGCCATCAGCGACGAAGTACTCGATGAGTTTACCAACCAAAGTGGCTACCAAGTAGAGTTGATCCGTGGTGACGATGCTGGTAGTGTGCTTGAGAAAATGTTGCTGGCAAAGGATGCACCACAAGCTGACCTCGCCATAGGTCTTGACAACACCTACTTGCAAACCGCTCTTAACAACTGCTTGATTGCACCACACAATGCAACGGTTCCTGATTTGAACCCGCTTGCTCTGGTCCCATATGCAGGGGATAGAGCAGTTCCGTTTGACCACGGTTACATCTGCCTAAACGTTGATACAAGTGCGTTGGAAGAAAACAACCTTTCGATTCCAACGAGTCTTGAGGAGTTGACCGATGAAGCATGGCGTGGTCGTACGGCGTTTCCAAGCCCAACAACATCTTCACCTGGACGAGCCTTCATGACTGCCACCATCGATTATTTTGAACAAATGGATTCGATCGATGCAATGCGATGGTGGGAAGACATGGCAGACAACGATGCAATCTTTACGACAGGTTGGTCCGAAGCGTATGAAATCCATTACAGCGGAGGCTACGGTGTATGGGAGGAAGGCCACATCGGCGATGCGTGGTTGACGGTCTCGTATTGCCACTCTCCTGGAGTTGAGGCCTACTTCGGAGGAAACTCGACCATCTCCAAATCTGTCATAATCGATTATGCAGCCTTCCACCAAGTAGAATACGCAGCAAAAATCAACGGTGGAGGCGATGCAGCTGCAGTTGATGAATTCATTGAGTTCTTGCTAAGTGAAGAAGTCAACGTCGAGATGCCGTTTTACAACTACATGTATCCAGTCCTCGAGGGGCAAGATTTGCCTGAAACCGATGGATACCGATACCACAGCCCAATACCGTCCACTCCAGCAGAAGTCTCAAACGAACGAATCGCTGAAGAGATGGAAGACTGGTTAGCAGCATGGAGAAAGGCAACCGATTACATTTGAGTTGACGACATGAGATCAACCGTTGTTCGAACGGTTCCCGTCGTTCTCTATCTCTCGATGATTTTGTTGCCGCTTCTGTTTGCTGTCGATCGTTTAATGCTCGTTACAGGCTCAAACCCTGTTGAATCGGTATTCCAAATCGATGAACACCCTTTCGGCTCTGATGCTGTCAAGTTTACATTTGTTCAAGCATTTTTATCCGCGATTCTCACCTTACTCATTGGTCTTCCAATCGCTTGGTGGCTTGGACGTTACCAATGGAAGCACATCGGTATTGTACGTGCAGCATTGACCTTACCGTTTGTTACTCCGTCGATTGTTGCGGCTATGGGTTTCCTTGCTTTGATCAAAAACGGGGGCCTCCTCCACTCAATTGGAATCGATTTGCGAACCGAGACGGGCATTATAGGTTCCTTATCATCAACCATCGGCGTTGAGAACTCAGGCCACATCATTGCCCTACTTGTTGCACATGCTTGGTTTAATCTTGCACTCGTTATCCGATTTGTTGAACCCAGAATTGCAACACTCCCACCTCGATATGAGGATGCTTTTCGTATGCTTCCTGTTGGAAAAACACCCTTCGACCGACTCGCAAAGTTTTGGTGGCCTATGTTGAAAATACCGATACTTTCTGCTTTCACCTTCACGTTTCTTTTCTCGTTCACTTCCTTTGCTCTCGTCAGGTGGCTTGCTCCTAATATGTGGACGCTCGAAGCCCTTATGGCAACCGTAGGTGGGTCAGCCGGAATCCCAGGATACCGCGTTGAAGTCAGTCGCTTCATACTGGGCGCAGCCACCTTGCAAGCAATTGTTCTCATTGCAGCGCTTGGTCTTACAAGCCGTATGCAACAACGGAATTTCCAAGAGACCGAACTTGTATCGGAAGGGTACTCTCGTACCATGAACGGTCATCCAGGCATTTTGCCAAAAATTGGCGTCTTTATGGCCACAATCTTTGCACTCGCTCCACTGGTATTCATGGCGCTCTCTTCGGTCCGAATACGAAATCGTACAACGGATTCCTATCGCTGGAGCCTCGAAGCATGGGAATATGCCTTCCAAGGAGACTTGTCGTATGTTTCGGTTCCAGAGGCACTTACCAACTCGCTTGTTTACGCGACGGGATGCCTGCTCCTGTCATGCACACTCGGTTTCTTCGTCGCACACAGCATCCATTCTTTAGAGAAACAAAATCGAAAAAAGCTTGCTCAAACCATCGATGTACTTTCCATGCTTCCACTGGCTCTGTCTGGAGTGATGGTGGGCCTCGGAGTCCTTCTCGGCACGCTCAAGATTTGGCCAGAACTCTTCAACTTCTATGGTTTACCCATACTGCCCCATGCAATGCTGACGACACCCTTTGTCATCCGAATTTTACTTCCTGCAATGCGAGAAATCGATCCCGATTACGAAGCGATGGGAATGGTTCTTGGATTCAATGCAATTCAACGATTTCTCAAGATTAAAATCCCCTTATTAAAACCACAAATCGTTGTTGCCTCAGCACTTTCTATGGCCTTCTCTCTTGGTGAATTCGGCGCCTCATGGGTCCTTTTGCGCAGCGGAGCATGGGACACATTACCCGTCTTGGTCGACCAACTTATGTCTCGACCAAAATACTTCGAATTGGTGACACCTATAGCAATGGCAAGCGCCACTGTCCTCATGTGCACAACCTTCCTATTGTTTGTTATCGCTGAACGGTTTCGCACGCACAAAGGAGGGGGTTTCTGATGGGTTTAACGATTCAAGATCTCAATGTTTCCTTCGGTTACAAATATGTCGTTTCCAACCTCAATCTTGAACTTGATTCGAGTGAGATTGTAGCGATTCTCGGCCCCAGTGGTTGTGGAAAAACCACACTGTTGCGCACCATTGCAGGCCTACAGAACCAAAGTTCTGGGCAAATTACTCTGAATGGAGAACGCATTGATGGCGTACCTTGTGAAAGTCGAGGAATTGGAATGTTGTTTCAGCGACCTGTGTTATTTCCGTTCAAGGACCTACTGGGCAACATCCTCTTTGCCTATCAAAAAAAGAATCAAAGAGATATGAATGAAGTTCGTTCAGTGATACAGGAAATGGGATTAGAAGGAAAGGAACATCAAGCCATTGAGACTCTTTCAGGAGGTGAAGCACAACGTGTTGTTCTCGCCCGAGCACTCCTAACAAAACCAAAATTACTTCTTCTCGATGAACCACTGTCTGCACTTGATGTCGACCTTCGACGCAAGATCGCCAAAGAAATGCGTTTGACGTTAAAAACAAGAGGTATTCCAGCGATTCACGTCACGCACGACCCCATTGAGGCAGAAATAATCGGCGATCGCGTCATCCACTGGACCGATTTACAACCTGGTGGTGACAATGAAGAGTAAATTGTTCAACAGCCAACCTTGGAGGCTTTGGAAACCAGCTTGGAACATACGCAACAGAAATCTACTCTTTACATCCTATGTTGGCGTTTTTTTCCTACTGTTCATGGGAATCTCATACGGACTCATCAACAAGTTTTCCAGTGAAGTAGGACGGACCGCTTTTGATCCAAAATTATCTTTAGATGATGCGATTCCTTACATTGCAATACTCAATATAGCATATTTTTCATTCTACTCCTATTATGTCCTCATTCCATTTTTTGCCAACAATGAAATGCAACAAAAATGTGCTATCGTTTTTTCTCAACAATTGTTCGTTGCAACGATTCCCGCGTTTTTCATCTTCCTGCTCTTTCCGGTAGAAGTCGATTTGAGAACTGATGTAGTCGGAGATGATGTTCTTACATATCTCCTCACGCTCATTCACAACGTCGATCAAGCCTACAACGCATGGCCCAGTTTGCATGTAGCACACAGCCTATGCGTTGTCCTTAGCGTACCGATTATAATCAAGACAAATCGGTTGTATCTTGCACTACTTTGGTTCGGATGGATTCTGCTCACCGTGTCTGCGATGACAACTCAACAACACTACCTCTTCGATGTCATCACCGGTATTGTGTACGGACTTTTTGTCCACAGTCGTTTGATTCGACCAGCAATCACAAAGTGTCTAAGGAACGAATTCGATCAGACGTTTGAAGGGTTTCATGTCGAGCCGTTGCCTGAGGTCAAATAAGCGAAAAATGCGGATACCGCCTCAGGTTGAGTCAGATATAGGGTTAAACCAATACCTGCCATAATCATCATCCATGAACCGACCATCTTGATCATGCCTGTCATTCGGCGAAGGAAATTGATCATTACTTGTCGACCAAGTCCAACCAAAACGGTAACGAGAATCATCAAGATTAGCAAACCGAGCATTAATCCAGACAATCCAGAGACGGTTGCAGTTGTTCCAAGCGTACCAAGGAAAATCACGAATGGTAGAACTGCCGCAGCTGTACAGTCAATGGAGGCGGCGGCATAGCCAATTCCGTACAGGTACATGTTTCGACGTGGAGTGAAGGTTTCGTCCATTTCGGTTGTGGACCAGCGATCGACAAGTTTCTGAACAAAACCAAGAACATGCGAAGTGATACCGAGCAACATGATTGAACCTAGAACAATAAGCAACAGAGCAATTGCAATGGCGATGTAATGCACCATTCCTGATTGTGCAAATGCCTCTCCCATTGCGAATGCAACAATTCCTATGATGATAAAGAAGGTCCACATCCCCAATCCTGCAAGGATACCAATAACCCAAGAGGAAGGCATTCCATTCTTCAGTTTACCTTCTTTGATGAGTTCGTCTTCTCTCGCACCGAGATTGAGATAGTAGGAAATGAAACCAGGCAAAACAGGGAATGCGCACGGTGAGAAATATACCAAAATTGAGAGAATCATGCCCAGAACAAAGACTGCAACGAACGATGTAGAAGGTTCTTCCCATGCAATTCGGTCATCCATGGTTAAACTCACATTTCCTGTGAGCGCTAGGTCAACTGCATCGTTGAATTCCCCCCACCCTCCTATGGGCGTACCGGTAGCTTGTCGTTCAACGATGTAACCCTCAACATCGATGACCATCACAACTGGGATTTGACCAGTTCCTGCAGTGGTGAACAACTGCTTGGGATCGGATGTGGAACCGTCCTCGAGTATTGCTGCTTCAGTTGAACCCAAACCGGTTGGGTAAAGTGGTACAGTGTATTCACCGAACGATGTGCCTAGATAACTCAGCGCCTCATCGTACCACGCACCATAGGCAATGATGTGAAAGCCAACGCCGTTTTCTTCAGCCGTTTCTTGCCAACCGGACATTTCGCTCTCAAGATGCTCTTGGACGTAATGACAACTACCACAATCGCGTGCCATAAGATCGAGGATAATGACATCCCCCCGAAGTTCAGACAGTTGGATTTGGCCTTCTGAATTCGTAATATTCTCTTCAATTCCTTCTCGATTTAAACTGTCGATAACGATATCCGGAATTGGAGCAGGTTCTGCATCCGACTCGAAAATTTCATCCATGCTATCGAACAAAGACAATCCTGCGAATGCAATAACACCGAAGAGAACGACAGCGACACCAAACGCTTTCCACGTTTCAGAGCGCTTGAACACACTCCAATCGGCTTGTTCAAGCATCCCCATAGTAGAGCCACTCTTAGGTCTCAAATGAATCTAGTGTTGGGGATTATTCAACATAATTGACATTTGAATCGTAGATAATTGTGTTCTCAAGAACATTCAAGATTCGGAGTTCAACATTACAAGGCCCACTGCATAGATCATCCGAACCTTCACTTATTGTGACTTCCTCAGCGAATGCCCACTTGTTATCTCCATCGTCAGTAACATGGCAGCCAGTATCAGCGTCCATTCCTGGTTGTGTACATTGCTGGAAAGCACTTCCATCAACCGACATCTGAATACGTATATCGGCCCAATTCAAATCGTCTCCAGCATCCATTGAAACGTAAACAAGCGCTTCTCCACTATCTGAAGTGGGAGTCCCTGCAGCATCTGCAACTGAGAAATCGTACATCATGAAATTGTCATCAGTCGTGCCTTCTGCCAACGAGGTTGCCCAAACACCGAACCATGATACGAGAATTGAGCTCGAACTCTCACATGCTGTACCATATAGGCTCGGTATCGAACTGTCTGCAAAGTTTTGGTCAAAAACCGCAAAGGATTCAACGATTATGCTCGGGTATGTCGAGAGAACTTCGGGATCAATGTCCTCGAGTTCTTCATCGGTAAGGTTGTCAAGTCCTTCGACCGTTTGATAAAATGCCTGCATGGCAGCTGGAGGCGCCATGTGCATACAGAACGCGGGGGAATCTTCACCCAACATTCCCTCTGGATAGACAATTGTCCCATAGCCATCTGCTGCAAGATAGGTTGTAACTTCTGTGGTTACCGTCTCAAGTGAATCTTCTGCACCCTCAGCTTCGTCTTCTCCATCTGGGCAATCTGCCTCGCCGTCATTGACCCAATCACCAGGAATTGCTTCTCCATTGTCGCATACGAAATTTCCATAGGTTTCCTCTGATATGATCATTTCAATGTATGGCGTACCAGAAATCGTATTCAAGGAATCTGTAATTGTTATTCCTGACTCCTCTAAAGGTTCCTGAACGAAGATACAGTTGTCCGACATCAGAAGTGTTGCATCGGGGCCATACATGTCTACCAAGTCTCCGTCTGTTGTCAATTCCTCCATTGCGGAGTTTGCTTCTTCTTCTGTATCGTAGCAATCTTCTAATTGCAACATGTATACAACATACGTATCGTCAGGATTCATGTCGACCTGCAAACCGAAGCCCGCACTGACGTACAAGCCTTCTAAATCTTGATTTGTGTATTCAGTGGACTCCGTGGAGTCTCCCGTGAGTTCAGTACATCCTGCGAGCATCATCATAAGAACAAGTATTATCGCTATCTTTCTCATATTTCTCAAACATGACAGACATGTATAAATTGTTTCGATAAAACAACGACATCGAATTCGATACCTGAACGGAAGCAGAAAGGTGCGAAACAATCGACATCTCGACAAGAGTTCTCTGCCTTCAGTCGCTTGTCGAAAGACTCGAGATCTCTTCCAACAACCAGGCGTGAAATCGACGATCTGTAGTCAGTTCAGGATGAAAGGTCACAGCACACTTTGAGCCGTCGCGAACCCCAACGATTTCATCTCCGAATCGAGCGATAATCTCACATTTTATGCCTTCAGCATCAAACCGTGGTGCTCGAATGAACACGCCGGGAAAAAAACCATCACCAGATGGAGAATTTATTCCACCCACGGCCAACGGCGTATGGCCGTATGCGTCTGGTTTTCGAGGAACTGCTGTGGACGTCACACCGACTTGCTGCAGCGAAACGTCGATTTGGGCTTCAAAGGATTGACGTTGGCGTCCCCAAGCATTGCGCGAAATCTTTGCTTGTATGAACGGGGAGCGGCCTTTGCTTGGAACTGCGAGCAGGATTGCTCCGGCGCACGTGCCCAAAACTGGTCGGTCTGGATGCGTTTCCATCCATTCGTAAATTGAATCCAACAGCCCTTCGTAACGCGATGCAATGCGCATTGTTGTGGACTCACCACCGGGTAAAATCAGACCTTGAATGCTCGAATCGAGATCTTCGGCTTTGCGCAACGGAATCACTTCCACATCGAGATTCAAACTCATAGCGGTTGAAAGTACGGCCTCCTCGTGCTCATGACGAGCGCCTTGCAACATCGCAAGCCCAACCCGCATCATACCTCTGGCTGGTGATACCCGTCTTTAGCACCTAGCATTGATGCAAACGGGGATTTGTCTAGGGCATTCGTGCTTTGATTCAAAAACCTGAAGCGATAGCCCCGACACATGGGACATCAGGGTGACTGCTTCCTCGTCCCAGGTCCGGTTCGAATGAGTGAGGCCTGTCTCCAAGCTATGGCTACACCAGCCATTACTGCGCGAGGAACCGAATTCCGTGACGTAATGGCCGACCTTAATTCAGGGTTGCGAACAGCATTCAATCTCACGCCGTCCTCTCGTGAGCGTGGTACTGAATCATGGTCTGGTGAAGATGGCTACAAAGTAATCGCAGTCTCTGGTAGCGGGACAGCTGCAATGGAGATGGTCATTGCCAATCGTTTTCGCCCAAACGATCGAGTGCTTGTACCAACCAACGGAAAGTTCGGTGAGCGTGTCGCAGACATCTGCAAACAATACTGTCAAATCAAACACATCGCATACGAATGGGGGCGCAGTTTCGATTTGATGGAATTGGAGGAACAACTCGGACGCGGGACCTTTGAAGCGCTCCTTATCTGTCATAATGAAACAAGTTCAGGAATAACTCAAGACGCTGCAGCACTGGCACAAATGTGTCAAGAGTACAACGTCGCATTCATCCTTGACGGGATAACCTCTGTCGGTGGACTTCCAGTGCATCCAGCATTGTGGAACGCAGAAGCCGTGGTCATGGGTGCTCAAAAATGCACAGCAGGTCCGAGCGGAATCGCCGCAATTGCCATCAACGAACATTTCGTTGAACGCGTGCATACAATACGCCAGCAGGGTGATTCAAATCCTGTTTACTACCTTGATTTGGTATCTGCAATCAAAAAAGGCAACGATGACCAGACGCCATGGACGCCTGCAATCAACCTTGCAATGGGTTGGGCGGCATCACTTCGAGAACTCGAGGATGAAGGACTTGAGAACCGATGGAATCGTTGCGCACATCTTGCGAGTGGTGTTCGGGCATTGTTTTCCGACCTCGGCTTTATGCTCTTAGCTGATGGAGGTCAACAAAGCGATACCGTTACCGCCATCATGTATCCTGAAGGTATCGACGATTCTTGGCGAAACAAACTCAAACGAGAGTATCAAACTCAAGTAATCGGTGCACAAGACCACCTGAAGGGCAAAATGTTCCGAATTGGAAGCATGGGTACCACCAGCGTTGAGGAAATGATTGAAGGGTGCAAACGAATGATCGAATGCTTCAGAGAAATGGGGCATGAACTTCCAAACGTTGATGTTGCTTCCTACTTTGCGTGAATCATGGGCAAAGGAATCGTACTCGGGCGTTTTCAACCGTTTCATAACGGTCATGCCTATTTGGTTGAAACTGCACTGGATTTGTTCGATAACGTTACCATTGCGATTGGTTCGGCCCAGGATGAATGGACTGTTGACAACCCGTTCTCGGTTCAAGAAAGGACCGATATGATCAACTCTTGGTGCACATCGAACGGGCATCAAGAGCGTATTAAAATCGTCGGAATTGACGATCTCAACGACCCTCCGAACTGGGTTGAATACGCTACTGATCTCCATGGGGAAGGAACACTCGTCACATCCGACTTGGAAACAAAACAACTCTATGAGGCAAAGAACTTCCCAGTCACCTGGGTGGATTTACACGAGCGTGAGCAATTCGAAGGCTGGCGTGTTCGTCAAACTTGTATGATGCTCTCAAC
Organism: uncultured euryarchaeote; assembly: GCA_937894115.1. Lineage (GTDB taxonomy): Archaea > Thermoplasmatota > Poseidoniia > Poseidoniales > Poseidoniaceae > MGIIa-L2. Next base: position 36,471 of record CALBFP010000296.1, on the reverse strand, counting down.
CGTTTACGATGATGACGCAACACGGATGGTTCTTGCTCCAACCCTACCGCAAGCCATCATCGAGTGGCTCGTTGAAGCCGATGGCTTGTATCGGTTTTCACAAATCAACTCCAGCCCACATGCTGGTTGATTATTCGGTCGCCACAACAACTCGGGCAGCGCGCAACACGCGCTCTTTGTACATGTAACCGGGTTCAAGTACATCGATGACGATTCCTGCAGGGTATTGCTCCGAGGCTGGAAGTGTCGTAATGGCTTCCATGTTGGAGGGATCAAATTGTTGTCCTTTCGCTTCTATGGCTTTGATTCCATCAGCCTCAAGTTCTCTCCAAAGCTTGTTTCGCAGCAAACGAAGTCCTTGTGCTATGGGAGATTCATCGTCTTCATCGACTTGACCAAGCGCTCGGTCAACATCGTTGAGAATCGGTATCATACGACGTGCAAGTCCCATTCCACCGTATTGAATGAGGGAGGACTTTTCAGCCATCAAACGCTTGCGAACGTTTTGTATTTCAGCATCCTTGTAAGCGATTTCCTTTTCAGCGGTTTCTGCTCTCTGAAGTGCCTCTTCAAGGGGGTCGACCGGTTCTACATGATCCGACAAATCCATCTGTTCACCGACCTCGTCAAACGAGGGGTTTTCGTCATCGTAGGCATCAGGTGTTTCATCTGAAGGAAGGTCTTCGTTTTCCTCTGCCATGATTCCACCGATACTGATGTGGTCTTTCAACCCGACGCTGTTGTGTCTTCAGGGAGTTCATTGGCAATTACAGTAGAGAGATTCCATGAAAACGTCCCCCACTTGCGGGCTTCAAGGTGATCCCGACCAATAATAGCAACAAGATTGGCCTCATTACTCCAACGAGTCATCGTGTGCACAAGTGCCTTTGCAGCCCGATCATGGGCTTCAAATGTCGGCACGATTCTTGGGTCTTCCTTTTCATCCATCGTTTCCCCTAGTTCTTTTCGGCGCTCCATCCAATCAAGACAAACACGCTCCGCATATTCTTGTTCAGGGAGGTTTCCAAGTGCTTGACAAACCCGGTCCCATGTCTCTCCTGCATACAATTCTGCTTCCCCTTCAATCGTCTTGGCTAATGCAACGTCGAGGTACATGTAGGCGCGCCCTTCCCATGCTTCCCAAGCACCTGGACTGGCCCATTGCATAGCCAACAGCAAGCCTTTCTCGCCATCACCCGAACTTTGCAGGCATGACCAAAATGAGGCGGAATCATTCAATTCTCGGTTTTGTGTATCCATCCAATCCAACAACTCCGCTTCAGCATCAATATCAAAATTGACTTTCAAACGCGAATCTTGAGAAGGGCGAATCGATCTCAGCATGCGTTTGTCCAAACCAGTGTAGACATCGCTCCAAGAGGAAGAAACCAGTTCCCTAAGGCTCGGGACATCGACGAGGAGAACGATGGTTTCAATGCCCATGAGTTAATCCAAGGACAGCCCTTCTTTGAGGCATTCGGCTGCTCAGGAATACAAGGGTTTGGAAAAAATCAGAAAGAAAAGGCAACAGCCTTGAAGAACAAGGGCTGTTCCAAGAAAGCAGGGGGGTTCTTGTGGCGACGATTAAGGAGCAAATCGAAATGATTCGCGCCGAGATTGACAAGACGCAGAAAAACAAAGCTACGAACGCCCACATTGGAAAATTGAAAGCGAAAATTGCCCAATTGAAAATCAAAGAAGAAAAAGCAGCAGCACACTCGAAAGCCAGCGGTGGTGGCAAGGGATTTGAAGTCAAAAAATCTGGAGATGCTACCGTTTCATTGGTTGGTTTCCCCTCCGTTGGGAAATCCACGCTCATTTCCAAAGTCACTGATGCTCAATCGGAGACAGGTGGCTATGCCTTCACAACGTTGACATGCATTCCTGGTGTAATGGAGCACCGTGGTGCAAAGATTCAGATTCTCGATCTTCCAGGTCTTATCAAAGGGGCTGCAGAAGGAAAGGGGCGAGGAAAAGAAATCCTCAACGTCATTCGTTCATCGGACATGGTTCTCTACATTGTCGATCCGTTCCAAGACGGGCATTTTAGTGTCCTTCACCGTGAATTGCACAACTCTGGACTGCGGTTGAATCAGCAAAAACCACCTGTTTTCATCAAACGTGTCGACAAGGGAGGTATCGATGTACGAACGACCGTGGAACAAACCCATCTAACACCTGAAGAAATGGGAGAAATCATTCGATCGTTTGGTTATACTTCTGCCATCGTAACCCTTCGACAGAACACAACTGCTGAGCAGATCGTCGATTGTCTTGCAGGGAACATCGTCTATGAAAAAGCCGTGATTGCCATCAACAAAATCGATATTGCAACTCCTGAAGACATTCAACGAGCAAGATCAGGCTTACCAGAAGATTGGCCCATTATGGAAATTTCAGCTTTCAAAGACATTGGTCTGACCGAATTGAAGGATTTCATTTACGACAATCTTGGCTTCATGCGTGTCTTTCTCAAGCCTCAAGGTCAAGAAGCCGATTTGGAAGAACCATTGATCGTTAAAGACGACTCGACTGTAGAAACCATTTGCAACAAATTGCATCGCGACTTCGTGCGGAAGTTTCGATTTGGTCGCATTAAAGGGCCATCTGCAAAATTTGACTGGCAGCGAGTTGGGCTCGATCACCAACTCAAAGATGGTGATCTGTTAACCATCGTGGTGAAACGATGAAACACGTTTGGCGGTATCACAAAGATGCCCTTGGAATCGGTTTGGGTCTGTTTTTCCTCAATGTTGGAATAATGCATTTCACCAATGTTGAGTGGTTCACCCCTATTGTCCCGGAAATTCTTCCCTTCGGTGCGGAATTTTGGGTCATCGTGAGCGGTATTCCTGAGGTTTTGTGTGGAATAGGATTGATCGTTCCGCGCACTCGTAAAGTTGCGGGTAAAGCGACTGTTTTGCTTCTCATTGTCTTGTATTGGGGAAATCTCAACATGTGGATTAACGACATTCCCTTGGATGGAAACACGTTTACGCAATGGGCGCACGTGTTGCGTGGTCTTGCACAATTGGCCATGATCGGTATCGCAGCTTATTTGGGCGAGTGGATTCCTGAAATTCGTTCATCAAAAGATTAGTTCCATTTGTCATCACCATCGTGTCCGTTTCGAACACGAACGAAGGCAACAAGGAGAACCAAGACCGTGAGGAGGATACCAATCTGAAGAATTCCGTTTGAGAGCATTGATGCGTTCTCATCACCTTCAATCGTGTTGTTTGTATCGTTCGACATCGACGGATTTGATTCGACATTTGAACCTTCGATGTCGACGGTGATGGAGATGCTGCTCTCGTTCATGTTCCCTGATGCATCGGCACTTCGGACTACAATTGTGTAGTCTCCATTTGCGTAGGTTTCTGTAACATATTGATGGTTCTTGTTGGTTGCAAATTCATCGGTATGGATGACAGTTCCTCCTACTAGAACTTCTTCTGTAGCGCTTTCTGAAGTGTACCATTCAACTTTGATACGTCCATCTTCAAGCACCTCTGCATCCAAATTCAGAAGTTCTGGCGGGGTTTCGTCTACAACAATGCTGGTATTGAAGTACAAGAGAACATCCTCTGAGTTGTTTGCTCGGATAAAAACCCAATACGAAGTACCGACATCCAGACCTGTTAATGTGATGGCATGATCGGTTCCTGTAGGAGTCTCAAATCGATTTGTTGTTGAATCCTCAGGTTCCACGTCTGCTGGAGCATATTGAATCGAAGTGGAATCCGAAACCGTCGTCGACCATGTGATTACAGCACTAGACGAGGTCACTGTTTCAATCGACGCGCCAAAGATTTGTTGCGGTATTTCCGGCATTTCAAAACCGGTGAGTTTCGCATAAACGTGTCCTTCAACATCGTAGGAAGAAAGCATCGCCTCTTGACCTGAACCGTTGAGAATCATGTCGATAACGTTGGGGTCATAGTCGATTCCATCATCCGACGCAGGATCGGAACCTCCACCCAGCGTCCACGTTGAAGGTGATGCGTCAACATCTCGCCATTTACCTGTACCGAAACCGTCTTGACTTCCGATGACGACAATGTATCGGTAATTCGGTATGTCGTCTCCGATAACGTCCTTGCTAACGGTGAAGGTAATCGTCTTTGCATCGACATCACCAGAAACATCGACACCGCGAGAGGATGTACTCCCGGTCTGAGATTGGACAGCAAGTACCGCTCCGGGTTCACCTGTACCACTGATGGCAACTTCCCAAGCCCAAGCGTCATCAATGAGAGCGTTGGCTCCACTGAGCATTTCAGTTGAACCGTAAGATGTCTCCCCTTGATCCACATAAATTTGAACGATTTGATGACTGAAACCGTTGCTAAGGCCCCATATGTCGGTCATCTCATCCATCTCGAGAATAAACTGCGCATTCCAAGCACTTTGACGAATCGTCAGTTTCTTGGCGTCCCATAAACCACCGTTGTTCGGAGTTGCAAAGTCGCTTGAAAGCGGATAGATGTAATCCCCATCTCCTGTTTCATCACCAATTGCATCATCAAGTTCCAGCAATGTCACCCACTGTTCAAGGTCCGGAAGGACAACTTCAGCTGGGGCCGGTGGGGCCATTTCTTTGTCGACCCCATCACCGTAGGCGAGCGAGTTTGCCAAGGAGGCGACAACCTTGATTCGGGTTGAATAGCGCGGAGCGAGGCCAATTTCAGACCACGGTATGATAAATTCGTAGACATCTTGTGCGGCACAGCCTCCGAGCGATGAACTTCCCGTACGGACCCATTGCTCCTGATCACCGTTCTTTCCTTTCGCCGAAAAGAGACTCCACTTGGCACGACCGTCGTCTCGTAACGTATCAAAATCAAAGGCAACCATGTATTTTGAAGGGAAACCAAGAATCTGATTACCGTAATACGTTCGGAAATTGGTCTCCGCCTCGTTGAAGTTGACTGCGTTTGGTTGCATGAAGTACAGAGCCAAATCAGGGGAAGCCCCGTCAAGAGACATGTTTGCAAGTTGGTCAACTGTTGTCGCATCGACACGGACAAAGACGTTGGATGCGTCATAACCAATGTAAAATTCCTCAATGTCAAATGGATCCCCTTCCACTGGTGCTTCATACCGTGCCGCCCCATCCCATTCTCCTGGAAGGGCTACGCCGTCAATCATTGGTTCGATAATCGCTGATGCGGCTGGTAAGGGAACAGCTGGGTTGGTCCACAGATCTTGGAGATACGGAGGTAGATCAAGATTTACAGCACGATAGATGTTTGACAAGTGGACTTTAAACAACACATCCCAATTTTCATCATAACCGCTGTCCTGATCGAGACCATACCACCAAAACCAATCGCTTCCTTCAGCGATGTACAACGATTCCCATGCTGCTTCAAGACCGGGGTCATTTGGATAATCCTCTTCGAACTTAACGAGTTTTTGACGGGCCTCTACCAAACGTTGCCATGCAAGGGATTCTTCTTCCTCACCTGCCCAAGTCCGTAGTGTACCATCAATCCATGACCCAGTACCGATGGTCTGAATCTCAGGCAATGTCGGTTCGGTTTCAAGGAATTCACTCGGCGTTGTTGTCACAATCGTAGGGTGTGTGGCAAGACGCCCGTACCACTCGGCCATGAACGGCCGAGCATTGTCTTGATGCTGAAATTCCGACATAAACATCCAGTTTTCACCATCCAGTGCCACGGTCAAGAGATGTTCTGAAGGGTCCTCACCAGCATCGAGAAGTTGTTGGCGGATGTTGTCCAAGTACGCAATAAAGTCCGATACTGCTGCTTCTGGAGTCATCGTCCCGTATTGGAACGCTATGCGGTCCGAGATGACGCGGTCGCGGAAAATTACGGCTACTTCTCCGCCGTCGACTCCGGTTACTTTCCATGGTGTTGCGAGGTTGGTGGCGTCCTCAACATCGATGGAAGCGCCGTTTTGATCCGTGGATTGTTTGAGAATTTCTTCGTCCGTCACCATCCATTCAATCCCAACGTCTGTTACAGGTTGTACCATCGCAGGAGAAACCGCTTCTTCACTTGGCCACATCCCCGTTGGTCGGAATCCGAGTTCCTGTTCAAACAGGTCCATTCCTGTAATGAGATGGTTTTGCACGTCTTCGGGCCAAGCCTCTTTGTTGACACGGATTCCGTCCTCCATCGTCCAACCGTCCATCATCAGCAGGGGCATGATTGGGTGATAGTATGGAGTTGTTGTCAGTTCAACCTGTCCTTGAGCAGCAAGCTCGCTGTACATTGGCAATACGTTGCCCATGTGCGCATGTTGGGCATCGAGAACATAATTCAAGTCGGCCAAATCGTAATTCCCATTTTGCATGAACAAGTCGATGAGACCCTGATCTCGATGACTGGAATTGTAGGTTCCAAGGACATAATCGGGTGAAAATTGATACAGATACCACAAGACTTGGAGGTCAAGGAAATCTTGTGGAGGAAGGAGGTCGTCATTCATGATGGTGGCTGGTTTGAGGTTGTGGAGTGTTGCATCGTAGAGTTCTTTGTATCGGTCGCTCGAAGGATACAACCATCCTAGTTTGGAATCCTCTGCAGACACGTTGTAAATCCAACCGCTGTTCCAAAAAGATTGGAATTGCATGGTATGCAGTTCAAGATCCGTGGCGTTTGGATAGCCGCCCGTTGCCCATGAGCGTTTGGCAATGTCCGTGTGAACATCGAGTGTTTCTTGCTCATGGTAATCCACCAGTTGCTCGATGAATGAAGGTACGAGATTGTACGTCACTTTCGTGTTTGTATCTGCAAGAATACCAGGGGAGTCAACGTACTCTGTCATTGCGTGAACGCGAACCCAAGGCATCTCGTACATGCCGGTAAGTTTGTTTTTGTAATACGGTTGATGCTGATGAAAAACAATGGCTAAGTTGAGTGCATCATCGACTTTTCCAGCCGCTGCTGGTTGTACAACAGGGAGTTGACTCGGGTTTGTGACGTTGTCAACATTATCGATGTGCCATGCATGCGTGAATGTTTCAGCACCGTTGTTGCTTGCTGGGTTTTGCTCAGGAAACGAAACCCAAACGTTTCCTTCGTTTTGCCATTGTGCGTACATCACAACATCGAGTGACGTGGGTGAACCAAGTTCCGACCATGGTATGGAGAATTCAGTCACTTTGTTTCCGCTCCATCCAGCATACAAATCAACAACTGCTGAACTCTCGACCCAGGAAGTTCCATCGTAAGCAATCAATCGAAAATAGGAATCATCTTCAAGGACAAATCCATAATCAGCAGCAAATGGAAGCGTGTGCGAGAAACCCCAATCCTTACTCAACACAGATCCGGCGTTTGTTGTGTTGAAGTACACGAACAAATCTGCTCCTTCAGATGTTGCTTTCCAATCCGTACCATCCCAACCAATGTACAAATTCGTCGCATCCCAAGTCAGATGCAAATCAATGTTGCTGCTCGACATTTGACTGTCGGAATCCCAGTCACTTAAATCCCCATCCACAGTTATGGTAGACGGAGTAAGGCCGACAGAAAACACACCAAGCGTTGAGGTTACGAAAAGCATGGCCAAAACCACGGCACTTCTGCGCATGGCTTAACCGTAGAAATGATAATTTGAAAGGCTTTGCAGTAAGATGATGGAGTCAAAACAAGAAACCGGTGTTCTCTGTCATATCACTTCTCTGCCGGAGCAAAAATTGTCTCAAGGCTACCGTTTCGTCGACTGGCTCAAGGAAAAGGGATTCTCGTACTGGCAATTGTTACCTCTGACACCTCCTGACGAATACCGATCACCGTATGCATCGCCTTCTGCATTCGCAGGTTGGGACGATTTGACGAAGTCCACCCAATCTCATGCTATGGACGATGAAGCGTATTGGCTTGAGGACTGGGCATTGTATTGCGCAATTAAGGATGATCAAAACGGAAAACCATGGTATGAATGGCCCGATTTATTGAAAAACCGCAACGAAGAAGCTCTTGCACCCTATCAGGAAAAACTTGAACCGTACCTTCAAACACAGCGCTCCTTCAATACAGAGTGGCAAGACTTACGTCTGTATGCCAATGCCAATGGAGTGCGTGTGATCGGTGACGTTCCTATTTTCATCGCTCATGATTCCGCTGACGTTTGGGCGCATCGAGAGCTGTTTCAACTCGACGATGACGGTTATCCTACGTTCGTTGCGGGTGTGCCTCCAGATTACTTTAGCGAAACCGGACAAGTATGGGAAACGGTGCTTTACAATTGGGATGCGCATCGCAAGGAACAATGGACATGGTGGAAAGAACGCATGAAACGGATGTTCCGATTGTACGATGTCGTTCGAATTGACCACTTCAGGGGATTTCACTCAAACTGGGCCATCCCCTATCCTGGTATCGATGCCAGAACGGGCCACTGGCAAGATGGGCCCAAAGACGAACTGTTTGAACAGATTATGAAACTCGTCGAATCACCGGACCAAATTATAGCAGAGGATTTGGGCATAATCCCAAAAGAGGTTGTTGCATTCAGACAGCGTCAACAACTCAAGGGCATGGCGGTTCTTCAATTCGGATTCACAGGCGATTCAGGCACCAATCCTCACCATCCTGCGAACATTCTCGAAGACCAAGTCGCCTACACGGGAACACACGACAACGACACTGCTATTGGATGGTTTCAATCCGCAACTGCTACAGAGCAATCTCGTTTGAAATCGTTATCGGTTGAAGAAGAAAACGTTCATGAGACAATGATTCGACTTGCCCAACAGTCAAAGGCTCCCATCGCAATTATCCCATTGCAAGATTATCTTGGACTCGGATCTGAAGCAAGGATGAACACACCCGGTCAAAAAGGTCAAAATTGGGGATGGACATTTGCCTGGCGGGATATTGAAACGTGATTTCGTTAACAAAGAAATCATAACCTAACTTGAAGAGCACAACGTATGCCTGTGGTGGGATATTTTACTGCAGAGATTGGACTTTGGTCCGAATTGCGCACCTACTCTGGCGGCTTGGGCGTTCTTGCAGGTGACCACGTTAAATCCGCAGCAGATGCAAAGATTCCACTCGTTGGTGTTACTCTTCTTTACCATCAGGGATATGCACACCAGCACATCGATGAGATGGGCATCCAAACAGAAACATTTCCTGAACATGAACCCAACAAGCATCTCTCCAAAACAGAGATTGTTCTTCGTTTAAACTTGGACGAACGCACGTTGTTTGCGTATGTATGGAAGGCAGAAATTCAGGGAGTGCATGGAAACTCCGTACCCGTTTACTTTCTCGATACGCGTCATCCGAAGAACTCGCCCGAACATCAAGCGTTGTCCTCCCGATTGTACGGAGGTGATGATGCTGTTCGTATACGCCAAGAGTATGTTCTCGGGGTAGGGGGAGTACAATTGTTTGAATATCTGGATGTGGAACTCAGTGGACTCCACTTGAACGAAGGTCATTGCACGTTTGCTATGCTTGAACTGCTGCATCGTGGATGGAGTCGTGAAGAGTTGGCACAGCGAAGTCTTTTCACAACGCATACGCCTGTACCCGCCGGACACGATCGATTCGATTGGTCTTTGGTGAAATCGGTGATTGGTGATTTGCTTCCGGATGATGCGAAATCGTTAGTTTGTAATGCAGGCGATTCCGAAAAGGGTGCGCGATGTTCGATGTCTCACCTTGCAGTTGCTCTCTCAACATCGGTTAATGCGGTCTCAAAACTCAATGCGGATGTGGCAATGACGATGTTTGATGAACAAGTTATACAGCCTATTACCAACGGTGTTCACCACATTACTTGGACGTCGCCTGTCATGGCATCTTTCTTTGACAAACACCTGAAAGGATGGAGATTCCAACCACAATCCATAGGAAACGCCTACCAGTTACCAACTGAGGAACTTCTCGAAGCGCGTTCAATATCACGAAAACAACTTCGAGATTACGTTCGATCAACAACAGGCGTCGAATTGGCTGCGGATCGATTGACAATTGGGTTTGCGCGCCGATTTGCAACATACAAGCGAGCAAATCTCGTGTTCAAAAATCTGGAACGGTTACAGGCAATCGGTGCCGGAAAAATTCAATTCGTCTTTTCTGGCAAGGCCCATCCAAGAGATCAGGGCGGCAAACAACTAATCCGTGACATCTTTGAATCTGCAAACCAAATCGCCGATACGATCCCTGTTGCCTTCATTGAGAATTACGACATGCATACAGGATTGATGATGACCAGTGGCGTTGACATTTGGCTGAACAATCCCATACGTCCAATGGAAGCATCGGGCACATCTGGGATGAAAGCTGCAATGAATGGAGTTCCCAACTGTTCGATTCTTGATGGCTGGTGGCCAGAAGCCTGCATTCACGGTGTGAATGGGTGGGCTATTGGCAATGCAGAAGAAAATCGAGACGATGACAGAGATGCGGAGAACATTTACAACGTGCTCGAAAATGAGGTCATTCCGCTTTGGGAGCAGGAAGGAGATGGCTGGTCGAACGTCATGAAAGCAAGCATCGCAGCATCAGCAGGTTTTACAGGTCAACGGATGATTCAAGATTATCTTGAATTTTACAATCAATTTTCGTGATCATCCCAGCGGACTTCATCGCCATCGTTGTCACCTTCACCGCCTCTTCTGCCAGTGAAAATCAGAACGAGTGCAGCAACCCCGATTGCTGCAAACAACAGAGATCGAGCCAGCGTTACAACGGAGGATTTTGAATCCGACGTTTCTGTTTGCGCACATGGATCACAAGAAAACATTGGGCATTCCTCACCCGCAGCCACCTCAAACGTGTCTCCGCAACAACCCTCACATGTTTTGTTTTCTTCCAGATTTGACTGATTTGACGCCGTCAAATTGTTGGGTGTTGGCTCCAATGTTTCGTTTGTCTGATTGGAATCGGTATTGGTGTTGTTTTCCACATCTTGAGAGGAATTGGAATCATCATGAGTCCCATTGTTGGTTGGATAAACGCAGCCTTCATCGGTGGTTGCCTCAGCATCATAGTTGAGCGCTTCGGAGTCCATACAACCCATCACATCCTCAACAGGATACGTGCAGCTACCATCATCTTCTGTCGCCTCAGAATCGTAGTTCAACGCCAGTTCATCCATGCAACCTGGAATTGGTTCAACAGTGTATTCGCAGGAACCGTCATCATGCGTTGCTTCTGAGTCAAAGTTGGTCGCAGATGAATCTGTGCACCCATGGACTGGAAGAGCAATGGGGTCAGCATCCAACTCAAGGACGGTCACAGAGTGCGCTGCAACAGAAAGGATCCCGTCTTCTAAGGTTGCAGAACCAAACCGGACCACATCGTTCGCCTCAAATCCGTTCACTGTGGTTGGAGCACCTCTGTTGAGCACGACAGTCATCGCTTCATCTTCAAAGGTCATGTTGTAGACCAGAAGATTTGCCATGGCCATTCTCGTGGTGTACGCTCCGCGTTGCAACGCCATCGATTCAGATCGCAGTTTACCGAGTTCAGAGATGTTTTCAAACAATTGAGTTTCCATTGAACTCCATGAACTTTCATTCCGGTACATGTGACGATTATCGGGGTCTGCACCACCGTATTCGCCGTATTCATCTCCATAATACAGCAACGGTGCGCCGGGTGTAGTGAGCAACCATCCATAGGCTTGCATGGCTGCATTGTAGGCAGATGCATCTCCTGGTTGTCCAGGAAGCCCGTCCTCTGCCCACTGATTGAAGGCATCACTGGTTCCAGTATCTGCTCGACTGGTCAGTCGAGGAACATCGTGACTACCAACATAAGGAACCATAATGGATCCCTCAAGGTATTGATCCTGACTTCGATTGGTCCAGTAATCAAGATGCATGTAGTTCTCATTACCTGAAACAAAGACGTTGTCCACAACTGCGTGATACAAGACAAAGTCGGCCTGACCGTCCAATCCATCCGGGCCCATGTAGGCATTGATGGTCCCGTATTGTTCCGTATTGTCAACCAGTGAATGACCTACCCATCCCATGGCCGTTTCACCTTTGAGATAATAATCGGTTCCGACCGTCTCAAATCGCTGATTCACTTGAGCGACCAGGTTTCTGGTAGCCGAATCCTCGACGTGTTTCACCGCATCAATACGAAGTCCATCGAGATCATAGGTTTCCAGCCACCACAATGCATCATCGATAATCTGTTCGGATGCATCACGGATTTTCCAGTTCACGTCCGGCATGTACGGAGTGAATTGACAATCAAGGCGATGTTCACTCCAATCGCAGTTTGCGGTCCCACAGATGCATCCTGCGTTGAACCATTCCGGATGTTCCTCGTAGTACGTGTGTTGTTCATGCACATGGTTGATGACGAAGTCCATCATAATACGAATGCCACGATCGTGGGCTGCGTCAACCAGAGCATGAAGTTCGTCTGCAGTTCCAAGTCTTGGTTCAACTGTTCGAGCTTCAACCGGCCAATACCCATGAAACGAGGAGACATCGTGCTCGCCATCGCTTGCTTTACCTGTCCCTTCTGCTGCTGTATTAAAGGGTGAAAGCCACAAAGCACCGACACCCAAATCGTCAAAATAACCCGACTCGATCATTTGAGTTACCCCAGAAAGATCTCCACCTTGCCAATCCGCACCTTGAGCAGCACCGGTTAGGGATCCGTCGTTTGATGTGTTGCCGTTGACAAATCGGTCGGTCATGACCATGTAGATGAGTGCATCTTGCCACTCAAAATCCGCATTTGGCCCAGTCCAAAATGGGACCAGCAAATCGTAAGCAGGATTTCCGTTTACATCAAAACCGTCAATCGTGAACGTATGTTTGCCATCCTCTAAACCGCTGATGTTGTACGTCCATGATTGGTTCAAAACATCCCACGCTGCACCATCAATATCGGTTGGTGTGCCATCGAAAGCTGCACCAGACGAACCTGGATGATAGGTGACCACAATCGACTGATCGATCAATTCAGCACTGAATTGAGGTCGCTCATGGTCAAGTACTCGAACCAGCGAGTTCTCGATATCGTCACAATAAGACCGTTCAGGGTTCATAGGGTCAAAAATCCATTGTTGATCAACGATGAATTTGTAGCAATACAGGCCTTCCTGCAAATCAACCTCTGCAATCCAAATTCCGTTCTGTTCCATCATTGGGACGGGATTGTCCCAATCCCATTCACCCACCACTGAGACTTCTGTTGCGAATCCTTTGTAGGAGAAGACTGTAAGTGGTTGTGGTGGTGTTTCATCCGCTCGAACATCGTTTGAACCCAGCGGTGAAAGGACCACAAGAAGCATCATTGCAATGAGAATGTGTGCCACGGATTTCATTCTTCAACCTCCGAGGATTCCAAGGGTTTCTTGAACAACGAGTTCGCAGTGTCAACCAAATCGTCGATGTGTTTGCAAAGAAAGGAGCGAACAAAATCATTGGCTGGATTCTGATACGCTTCCAGTGGAGCACAATGCTGTTGCAAGGTGCCGTTGTCAAGAATCGCAATTCGGTCTGCAAGGGTCATCGCTTCAATTTGATCGTGCGTAACATAGATCGTCGTGGTTCCAAGTTCGTCGTGCAAGCGTCGAATTTCATGGCGCATCTGGTGACGAAGTTCCGCATCCAAATTTGATAACGGTTCGTCCATCAAGAGTACTTTTGGTCGACGAACAAGAGCTCGCCCTAGTGCGACACGCTGCCGTTGCCCACCGCTGAGTTCCTTCGGTTTTTTGGAGAGATGCTCGCTCAATTCCAGAAGTTCTGCAATCTCGTTCACTCTGGATTGGATCTCATCGTTGGACAACTTTTCTGGACCTTTCATCATCCGAAGTCCAAACGAAAGATTGTCACGAATCGACATGTGAGGATACAAAGCATAGGATTGGAAGACCATTCCAAGTCCACGTGCACCTGCAGGAAGATGGTTTACGGTCATCCCATCAATTGTGATCTTACCATCCGTTGCATCCTCCAATCCTGCGAGCATTCGAAGCGTTGTTGACTTACCGCAACCTGAGGGCCCCAACAAAACGAGAAATTCCTTATCTTCGATTTCCAACGAAAGATTCTCAACAGCAGTAAATCCGTCATCAAATTGCTTGTATACCCCTTCAAATTCTACGCGTACCATATGCTCACCCTTTCACTCCACCAGCAGACAATCCATCAATCAAAAATTTCTGGAAGAATAAGAACAGCAAGGCAACTGGAAGGCTTACCAAAAGACTTGCAGCAGCAAAATCGCCCCAGGACTGACTGGTCGAGGAAATCAAAGAAGCCAACCCTACTGGGAGCGTGTACATGTCGTTTGAAGTGTTGAACGTTAACGCAAGAAGAAATTCATTCCATGCAGCAAGGAAACTAAATAAGGCAGTCACTGCAATTGCGGGCGTCGACAACGGCAAAACAACTTTTGTAAACACTTGAACTTGATTGCATCCATCCAACACTGCTGCCTCTTCAAGTTCACGTGGAATGGTGTCAAAGAATCCTTTCAACATCCAGACACAAAGGGGTAGCGCTGTCACACAGTATGCGAGGATGAGACCAAGATGAGAATTCAACAGACCAAGGGTTTTCATCACCAAAAAGTAAGGAACAAGGATGATGATTCCTGGAAACATTTGCACCAAAAGGAAGGAAAACATGGACGCATCTCGGCCCGTAAATTTGTAACGACTGAAAGCATAACCAGCGGGTATAGCGATGAAAAGAGCAACCAGAGCCGTGCCGATACTGACGATTAACGAATTTCTGAACCACAATCCAAACGATTCACCGTTCAGTATCTTTTCGAAGTGCTCGGTGGTGAACGAATCTCCGATCTGACCGCCTAAGCTGTTGCCCTCTGAAAAAGCAATATCAATAACCCAAATCAATGGAATGACCGAAATTGCGACAAAGTGGACGAGGGTGATGTGCGCACCTATTGCTTCGAGTCGCCCGCCCAATTTGGCATTTCTAAGAAGACCGTACTCAAAAGCGGAGTCCGAGAGTTTACGCGCCGTCCAAACGGTAACAGGACGTCCAGACAACCAATAGAGAGCCAAAACCGATGGCACCAACGACCAGCAGTGAATCCAGAAGTTGAACACGGTTGGTTCTGCAAGAAGAAGACGGTATGCAGAGAGGCCGAGCAATGACGAGCTTAACACCAGGCATACGTTACGACGAAACGTATCGTTGATTTCCGGCAACGATGCTCGAAGTGCAGCAAAAAGAAGACAACTCAACACACCCAGAATCAGCAGCTTAGAATCGGCTCGAAGAACATCAACGGTAAGCAGCATAATGTTCACAACAAATGCTGCGACAAGCCAACGTCGAAGCGTGATGATTTCGACAGGCACATACCACAACCGCACATCAACAGCATTTGTCACGAGACCGCCTCCGTTGCGTTGGTTTGTTTCATGTAATACCAAGAGAAGGCGAACAGCATCATGAAGATGATAACCGACCAAGCCGCTGCAACACCGTAAGCACCATCTCGGAAGGCAACATCATACACGAAGGTGATCAGAATGTCCGTTTGCCCAGGTTCGCCAAAGTACAGATTTGGACCTCCATCGGTCATCAAATAAATGACGTTGAACATGTTGAACGTCCAAATAAAGCCAAGAAGAGAAAGGGGTACTAGAGCGCTACGCAGATTTGGTAGAGTCAAATAACGGAACGCATTCCACCCCGAGACGCCATCGACTTCAGCAGCCTCGTACATGTCATGGGGCAACGACTGCAGGGCTCCACTTATGGACATCATCATGAAGGGAACGCCGAGCCAAATGTTGACAAGAATAACGATAATTTGTGCCCCGGTCGGGTCCGAGAGAAAATCAATGTTTGTACCGAGAAGATCGTTGATGAAACCATCCGGCTGGAACATTCCTCGCCAAACAAGGACCGAGATGTACGACGGTACTGCCCAAGGCAACAACAGTGCGGTTCGATACGCTACCTTTCCCCGAATCTTACTTCGATACAGGAGAACTGCAAGGAACAAACCAATTGCAATGTGTGCAGAAACGTTCGCAAACGTCCATATGAGGGTGAACAACGTAACACGAAGGAATCCATCCGAAGAAAAGACATCCCAGAAGTTGTCCAAACCGATGAAGGATTGGTCGCCCAATTGTGTCTGATTGGCGTCTGTAAACGCAAGCCAAAAGCCATACAAGACCGGATAGAATGTTAATACGGCTAACGCTAGTAATGCGGGAGCAACATAAAAATGCGCGAGTTTCGATTTGGTTCGTCCGAGTTTAGCATCGTTCCATCTTGCAAAACTGAGTAGAGCGACCAATGAAAATACGATTGCACCGAGTGCAAAGAGAATCGGGGATGTGTCACCTACTTCAGGACGCACATCTCCAATGCTGGTGTTTTGGGTACTGGAATAGAGAAGTGTTTCACCACCAAAGACCTCAATCAAGTGATCTTGATCAGGAATCATGCCTGTAAGATTGCATTGAATCATTTGCGATGCTGTTGAAAGAATACGAACCTGACCATTTTGCCGGAGCTCTGTCCCGTTGATTGTACAGGAATCGTAACCCAAAACAGCGCCCATATCATCCGTACCAACCTCGAATTTTGTGTGCAAATCACCATCGACAAAGATCTCGTGTTCTGTGAGATTCAATGGTGCAAATTCAATGCGAATGGTACGGTATCCTTCAGCGAGTGGGAACGGCTCTGCTCTCGATATTGCTTCGATTTGTTCTTGCAGTTGTTGATTTGCTCCAGTAAGAGCTTCACTGGTGGTCGCAATTCCAAGGTAGGCTTGATCAAAAGCCGTGCCAAGAGGACCGTAAATCAAAGACATCGCTTGGGTTGTTGGTGCTGGTATCCCAACCTTCGTTTGATTGAGGAAGCCAGAAAGCACATCGTCTCCTGTTATGTCAGGATCCGATTCCAGTGCTACATGCGTAGGCATTGTGTAGGTTTCAAGTGCGAATTCTTTCTGAACTTCCTGAGAAGAGAGCCACAACGCAAGTTCGGCTGCTGCGATTTTGTTGGCGCTCTGTTTGCTGACCGACCATCCTTTGTAGGTGACAAGCGGTGACATCCGCTCTCCGGTACTTTCAACCAACGGCAAGAGTGTTTGACCAAGGTTCAATCGGCTCGCTTCATAGGTGGCCCAATTCCATGGCCCATCAAAGATCATTGCCGCTTCGGATGATACGAATTGATTTTTCATGTTTTCTGCCTGCGTCCCTGTTGCAACAACTCCGTGTTCCAATTCAAGGTCCAGCATCCAGCGCATTGCCTCACTTGATCCGTTGGAATCGAGTGATGGAGTTCCGTTTTCATCGAACAGCGAACCGCCAAACCCTCCCTGAATGGGGTACCACCAGTATTCGGTTTTGATGGGGATTGCGAGACCTTGGACACCTTGATTGGTCAATGCTTTTGCCGCTTCAAGAAGATCATCTTCAGTCCACGTTTCATCCGGATAGGAAACACCGCTTGAATCGAACAAGGCTTTGTTGTAAATCAACGTCAAGCAATCCTGGCTTGCCGGGAGTCCGTACAAAGCATCTCCATATCGCATGGCTTGCAACGCACGTTCTTCAAACGAGGACCGATCCTGCGGTGTAAGGTGCGGTCGCAAATCCTCCAAGAGAGGATAGCCGTTAACACGAACCTCACCAATTGCACCAAGTTGATCGTTCGAAAACCGCATTAAATCGGGTGCTTGTCCTCCTTGTGCTGCTGTCATAAACACCTGATTTGCCTCAGTGTAGGGTTTCATCGTAGCGTCCACAATCACATTTGGATGTGCTGCTTCAAAGGATCGTACTGAATTCATGAACACAACTTCTTCCTTACTTTCTGGAGCAAACGTGTACCAGACATCAAGGGTAATCGCTGCATCTTCAGAGTCCTGTTTGGTGGTTTGTTGACCATTACCAAGACACCCTGATAAGAAAAGTAGTGAAAAAATAGCAATTGCGAGGGCCCGCTTCCGTAAGGAAGGCACATTCGCAATCCCGAGCATGCAGCGGCCTTCTGTTGTACGAACTTAAACACCTCGGAACGCTCCACAACGCCTCATTTGTGGTGGTATGCGACCGGCAACTGGCCAAGTTGCATCCATTCCGTGTACAGTAGGGTTTTCAGTTCCATCCGCGCACTCTGCCTCCAGCGTTTGCGCATGGTCCGCTCTGCTTCTCGACTTGGGACAGGAGGTGGTGAAAATCGACAATTTGATTCGTCTGTTTCAGGAATGTGTGCATCTTCCCACTCAACCCCCCAAAGAATCAGCCAATCTGGAGGAGCGACACCAAAATCAACCTCCACATCAGGGTTTTGAATTGCATTGCGTACATCTGCGGGAATAATTTCTCCCAGAGTTAAGAGTTGAAGTGCCATTGCAATACGGCGCACTTGATTCCAAAGAAACGCTTTCCCAACGATTTCGAACCCAACCGTACGGCCATCGACGATCCACGGCCTGCACGACTCGATGGTTCGAATCGGGTTTTTATCGGGTTCCAAACGTGCAAAGTTTCGTGCATCGTAGGTTCCTACGAACAACTGCAACCATTGGACGAATTCTTCGCCGGGATCTCTCCAGAAGTCCATACATTCCATTCTGTAACGGTACACGCGATGTACTGCGAGGCGTGGATTCCAATCCATATCAACGGCTCGCACATCCAGAAAAGCGATTTCATCGGGGAGTAAATCGTCTACAGCACGGACGAATTTTCGAGGCGTTATGCTGTCCCACAGGGAGGAAGCAACTCGGACCGAACCTCCATTCAAGCGGACGTGGACGCCTGCATCGGTACGACTTGACAGAACGAGATTGTGACTCTCATCGTCCTTTGAAATCCATCCAAGTTTCTCGAAAACGCGGATCAATTCACCTTGAACGGTTCGAACGTCCGGTTGCACTTGGCTTCCATGGAAGGCGTCGCCGAGGTAACCGATGCGAAAATGCAGACGCGTTTCTGCATCAGACATGCGTGAGCCTCAATCTTCCGAAGTGAGTATTGCAGCTGCCTCTTCAGGCGTGTAGCCCAAGCCACCTACAGCCCAGATGAGGGCTTGTTTGACCCACGGCTTAACCATGGGATTGGACTTTTCTGGATCGATGACTTCGATGGTATCGACAATGTTTCGTGCAGCCATGTAAAGCACATCATCGGTTGGAATGTCCGCCATCTCAAGTCGGCGACTGTACCGTTGGAATTCCTTAACTGCTTGCGGAACTCGACGGCATTCCAAAGCAAATGAAGCAAAGTCTGCAATGTATTCATCGTTCTCTTCATCAAGTTCCATGGCTTTTTTGTACGACATCATGATCTTGGTTCCTGGAACGACATCGTCCTGCTCTTCCATGTTCAGCATGTTTGCAAACTCTGCATAGGTGTGTTGTAGGATTGCATTGTCGCGATTGGAACGAAGTTTACCATCGAGATTTTCCACAGCTCCCTTGAGGTCGCCTCCACGAAACAATTCCATTGCATCTGCCATTATATCGTCGCTCATTTTTCTCTCCTCGTCCGTGGGAAAATTCAGGGGTTCTTGAACACAACGGTTCATTCTTGTCCTTCACTTTGCTGTGTCAAAATGTCAGCAAGATTATCTAATTTTGTTGATTGACTGTGCTTCTTGTGCATTTCATTGAGCAACGTCTTGGTGTCTTCCCAACCGCGTATCTTGTAGAAACAATGCTTCGGGTCAGGTCGTACGGTTCGAATGGTTCGTTGATAGAACATCAAAGCGAAAAACGATTTGAGGAGGCTTTTTCCGGCTTTTTCAACGGATGTGTCGTCTTGCTTTTCCGGAAGGTTTGGAGAAACGCCTACACTTCCGCCAACCGACTCTTCGACAATACCGACACCAGAGTCTGTGAGAATGGTGAGCGTCGCAAATCCTGTCATTGTTCCGAATGGAGTGCGCTCGACTTGCACTTCTGATATTCGATCGAAGAGAATGCGGCGATGGGCCCTGCTGAGCAAGAAAGAATGCTTGAAAATGACCGCATTGCTTGTAATGGCATAATCGAAACTCCGCTGGTAATAGAACACCAAAGCCCAGTAGGTTAAGGTCAGAGCAACTCCTGAAATCAGGAAATTGTATTCAAAGCCAAGGAACGGTTCAACATCAGCGTCAGAAAACACATCCCGCACCAAAGCGATCAATCCATCAATTTGAATCAACACTGGAGCAAGTGTTGCAAGAAGCAACCACATAGTCACCCAACGTCCTGATGTCGAAGTGTTCATCATCCGATTAAACCAAGTTACTGTTGCCATGACCACTACAAAACCGAACGGAAACTTTGAGCCCCCGAGTTCCATAACCCATACGACAAATTTTGCAAAGCCTCCCGAGTCTTCGTTGAGCAAAGAATCGGGTTTCCAAAAAATCATGTGCACGACAAAGACGATCAAGCCTAGCATGTACATTCCCATGAATCCAAGTGGACTCGGTGATTTTGTAAGGAGAACCTCTTCACCTTCGATGAGTTTGAACCGATTTTTCATGGCTTCTTGACCGGACGAATCGTCCGCGGTTTTGGGACCCTCGACTTCGGTTGTTTCTGTTTCTTGGGCCTCAACTTCGTCGCCACTCATGCTCTTGCACCAATAGGTTCTCTTCGCACAAGCACATAAGTCCTTTGCTGTGACGGGATACGAAGCGTTCGCATTTACTCAATGCAACAAACCCCAACTGTGCTCCGCATTCCCTCTTATCCAATCAAACATCGATTCGTCTCGTACTCCGTCTTCATCCTGAATCGTAAGGGATTCGACAATCAAAGGGTATTCATTGTACGTCAGATGCGACCAAATCCCGCCCCGAGTAGGTTGGTGGAAATCCCAAAAAGCACGCGCTACGGCGCATACAGTCGCACGAATCGTCGTCCTGTCGTTTTCGAGTTGAACAACAAATCGCGGAAGATCGTTATCCTGTCGCTGTTTCTCGACCGTTACCCGATGAAACCGTTCACTGCGTCCTTTTTTTGCGTCATGAAACAAGCCGCCTTGACTCACGGCAATGTGCGTCACATCCCGACGTTTCCATTCCTTTGAATCTCGACTAAGAATCGTTGTTGATAGGTGCGGTAGGAACCAGTCAAGGTACGAACCATCGGAGAAGTGAAGCACGCCCCAGTACCATGGAACGCTCGGTGCTTGGACGCAGACCTTTTGGAAATACGCTGTACCATGGACCTCTTCGCCGTCCACGGTTCCGTTGACTTGTGTACCGTGCAGTCGCAAAATGTCGTATCCTAAAGAGCCCAGATACGTTGCCGTTGCTTCTCGTGCTGTCGAAACCACTGGATTCCATGGTGTCATGTTCAGCCGAATGGATTGCACTGCTTTGTGCTCAATGTCAAGATTCAACCAGAAGGAGGTACGGTCGGCATGCATCCCCATCGAACAATCGCCATCAAGCATTGGAACGACCGCTCCTCCACCTTCTCCAGCAGAACCTGGCCACGAGGAGTGTGTGGACGGGAGAACAACCATGTCGCAGACCCTCGCAATAATTTCATCGTGCATAACCGAACCGTCGAACCACCACGCACAAACCATCCCATCGATTTGAATCGCACCCTCCTCATCAAACCCTGGTGTTCCTTTGGGTTTCCACTCAACATCGTTGATGTGTACGACATCGTTCTCTTTGGTTGACCAAAGAACCATCAGTTGCTTGCCCGACAAGTGGTGTTCATCGTCATCGATCATGACAAGCCACCACCACCAATCCCATGTCAAGTGTTCAATCGGTGGACGCTGATGAAGCGACCACAGCGTCGAAAAATCACCTGCAAAGGACTCCATCAGCGTCCCTCACACGATTTCCTTTGATTTGAAGATCAGTTGCCCAATGAACCAAAAGAACACAGCTTGACAGAAAAGAACGACCACAGAAAGGACGGTGGTCGCATACGGTCCGAGACCCAAGCCAAGATCGCTTTGAGCCCATTCAAGAGCGCGATACCCTGGAAGTTCGTTGCCCCCACCAAAGAAGAACGAGGCATCGCCTGTGCCTCCCGCCCAAGCACCCTTTTGTGTGAACAGAGCCATGTCGGGCCAAACGAGATAGGCACCGGAATCGATGATGCTCATCGACCAGCCTACAATCGACATACGTAAGAACGTCGATTCGGGTACTGTCATCGACAAGAGAGCCATCCCCAATTCCCATGCAGCGATTGGAAGCGCGAGGATAATTCCATACTTCCACAACACACCCAAAAATGCAAAGAGCATCCCATAGACCAGCGTTGCAAGCAACGCAGCGATGAGAATCGAAAACCACACACCGAGGTCCTTGAAACGGAAAATCTGATCACCGGGACCCATAAATCCAGAGACGATGGCAAGCAACGAACAAACCACCAACAGGTATGGCCAGACGATGGCCAAATAACCCAGCATACGGTACAAGAAAATTTCACCGCGCGCTATGGGTTTTGCTGTCATGTATTGCATCGTTCCTGATGTCATTTCATCACGGATCAATCCGGTAGCAAGAAACAGGGGCACAAAAATACTCAACAGGAACACAAATCCGAGTTTCCCCACACCCAAAATAAACGCTCGATGTTGAGCCTCTTTTCCGTACCGGTCTTCATCAGGGTCTTCATCAACGTACGGGTCAGCGTACACGAAATACGAGCCGCTCAAGGAATCGTACTCCAAGACAATGTTGCAAGGTGTTCCATCGTTGTTGTCGTCTTTCAGGCTCTCGGGGAGAGAGGAATTGTTGCAATCGCCGTCATCATCGATGCCAACCTCGAGCCTTGACCCATCCGAATAGTCCCAATCGTAGTCGTCTTCGTTGATGTACATCGATGCCGGTTCAGGGTCTATGGGAGGATCGAACAAACCAGGATGTGAAGCCGGGTCGTTAAGGTCGGTTCCGTACTTGTATTCCTGCCCGTTTACGTACCCGTCACCATCCCAATCCAACGAATCTCCGTCGTTATCAATCGCTTCAATTTCGGTGTTCATCGCATCGATGTAGAACAGAAGAACGACGGAGATTGCGAGAAAACCCACACCGAGAACCACCCACGTTGACAACCTCGTTCGATATTGACGCATTGTGAATTCTGCTATCGCAGTGGCCTTCCGATCGAGAGACGTCCAAATGGTTTCTCCACGCTTTTTATCCATTATCGGAACCCTCCTGTAAGATAGCCCAAGATCGACTGGAGATCATCGTCTGGGTTGTTGATGACCATCACGTCATGTTCGTTATCAACAATAATTTTTGGGAGTCGTTTGTGGAACTCTCCGAGATGATGTGTGAATACCTTAAGTTTTGAAGAACTTGGAAATTGAAGGCCGTGAACCATATCAAGGCTAAGCACGTCTTTGGCCAACGCCTTTGCATCTTTGCACTCGATTTCAATGGTGTGTGGAATGTTGTCGAGTTGTTCTCGTATGGCGTGCAAATTTCCAATGGCCAACAAACGACCTTGATGCAGAATGACGATCTGTTCTGTGATGCGTTCAATTTCGGAGAGAATGTGACTGCTTAACAAAACCGTTCGTCCCATTCGCCCAAGTTCCCGTATAACGTTCATGATCGTGGTTCGGGCGAGAGGATCGCAGCCCTGCAACGGTTCATCGAGGATGATGAGGTCGGGATCGTTGACCAGCGCATGGGCAATTTTGGCCCGCTGACGCATCCCTTTGGAATAGCGTCCAATCTTCTTGTGCATCACATCACTCAAGCCAACAAATTCAAGCACACGATTGGCTTCTTTCTTTGCCTCATCACGGGTTAAACCGTGGAGACGCGCAAAGGTCGATACGAATTCATGCGCAGTCATCCAATCGTGCATATTTTCGTTTTCAGGTACGTAGCCGACACGAGCATACGGGGCAGGATTTTTCCAAGGATTGGTCCCAAACAATCGAACCTCACCTTGGGTGGGTTGAAGTTTGCCCATCAGGAGTTTAAACAGCGTTGATTTGCCTGCTCCATTAAGTCCAAGGATTCCAGTGACTCCACCGCTCAAAGCGAGAGATATACCCCCTAGAGCTTGATAACGCCCGTAGGTTTTGCCCACGTTGTTGAGCATGACAACGGGTGCTTGAGCCTCGGGGACCCAAGCCTGTTGTTGTGCTTTTCCTTCTTGTGCGAGGTCAGGAATCACTCACGCGTCACCTCCATGGAAGACACACGTACGCTCAGAACGTAAAGAGAAATGGCGTTGATGGTGATGACTGAAGCCAACGACCAAATCCACGGATGTTCGTAAATTACGTTGGTTCCAATCAACGATTGACCGACATGCGCCACCGAATCGTACGGCGAAATCAAATACAGAATCGAACGTTCAAACAGACCTTCAACGATGGCTGCGAGGGTTTTGGTCCCCAGCAAAACGGCAAGAAGAGCAATACCGGGGAAAAATTTACCTCGAGAAACCGAAGACAATGCTAGGCCGATACTGGTGTATGTTATGATGAGAAGAGCTGCACAAAATACCGTTGTTAGAAACATTGGGAACGTGTCGAGAATCCAAGCCCAACCGCGCCCCATTGCCAATATATCAACGAAATAGTAAAGGAACAGCGTACCGATAATGATGAAGCTTTGAATCGTTGCTACTGCGAGATACTTCATCCCAACATAGTCGAACCGATTGATCGGTCTTGAGAAATAAAGAGCGCTTGTACCGTTCGACCGATCTTCTGAAATGACACCACCAACCAACAACGCAGCCACAAGTGGATAGAACAGCATGTTGCGAGGAAAGAAACCCAGTATGTGGGCGTAGAGATTGTTCCGTCCAACACCCCACAGTTCGTACAAACTCGGTTCCCCAATCACAGCAAACAAGAGCGTCAATGCCACATCGGTCATCGAGGCGATGAGCACGAAAATCAGGACAAGTTTGGTTGGAACACCCCACGGACGGTGTCCTTTTCGAACGATACCGAGGACGTGATGTCGAAAGATGGCCCAATTTCTCATCCAACGTGGATTCAATGCACCTTCCCACGGAACGTAGACTTGTTCGAACACTTGGCCCGTCTGGGGGACGGATTGGGCCACTGCAGCATGATCGCCTGTTTCTGAACCCCAGGCGGCGTCCATTCGACCCTGGCCTGTGACAGGTGTGGAAACATCGATGGGTGATTCCTCCGTCATGCTCCAGACCCTCCCATCGATTCCGGTGCATCCACTTTACGTGCTTCAGCAGGGGACGCCAGCAAATCTTCACTGGATTTAACGCCGTATCCAAAACGCTCCATGATGACGATAAAAAGATCCTCAAGCGAAGCCTCGTATTCGTGCATGCGTCGAATCTGTGCACCCGTTTCAGCAGCACATTTGAGAATCCGATGTGTCGTTCTTTCGCCTTCGTGACGAATGCGCATCATCCTCCCCTCTCGGCGTACCTCAAGACCATCTTTGCCCAATGCAGCCTCGAGTTCACTCGCCATTCCCCAGACATGAATTTCAATCTCTCGATCGATTGCTTTCAAATCTTCAATCCGGCCTTGAGCAGCGAGTTTACCCTTGTGCAACAACACGATATTCTTGCAAACCTGTTCGACATCGTCCATCAAATGGCTTGCCATCAGCACAGAACGATTACCAGCATGGACCATGTTTGACAGTGTTGTCAACATCGCTTGACGCGATTCGGCATCAAGCCCATTCGAGGGTTCATCGGCGATGATTAGTTGTGGGTCGTGTATGATTGAGCAAGCCAATTTTGTCGCTTGTTTCATCCCCGTCGAAAACGAAGATATTGGACGATATCGTAATTCACCAAGACCGACGTATTCCATAGCAGTATGTGCTCTTGACATTGCAACAACAGGATTCATACCAAGCAATTCACCGCTGTATCTTACTTGGTGGATGGCATCCATATTGTCATCCAGCGCATCGTATTCGGGCATGTATCCAATCTTTGAGCGTATGGCCAAACCCTCAGTACGGATGTCGTGACCAAGTACTGTTCCCTCGCCAGACGTGGCTTGTATGAGACCGAGTATGGTTTTGAAAAACGTCGATTTTCCAGCACCATTGGGACCGAGAAGTCCTGTTGCACCATGCTGAACACCAATGCTGAGGTTGTCGAGAGCAACGTGAGGACCGTAGGATTTGGTCAACCCGTCGGTCTTGATAATCAGGTCGTTCGACATTGTCTTCACCAATCACAGCAAAAGGAAGTCTTTGAATCCTTTCACTTCGGTTTACTCAAACGACTTTGAAAAATCACTTCGTGTACGAACAGCGATTCCTTTTTTGAATCGTGTGGCTTCATTTGCGTCGCACCGTGAAATACCGTGACCGATCAACTTGCCCTTCTTGCTCAAAATAAGGCAGGTTTGTCCTGCTTTGAGCCATGGATCGCAAGACGAGATAAATCCGTGAAACACGTTTCTACCACGTAGGATAAATTCCACAGCATCCTCTTCGACAACCAGTTGTGGAAGCCCTTTGCCTGTCCACGATGATGCATCCTTTTCATCAGTGCCGGAAGCCACCGTTGAACGTTGTTGATGCATGGCTTTTGCACCCAAGTCCGTTATGGACAACCCGCCATCGGTCAAACGAGGGCTGAGTATGTGTTTTCCGTCCTTGTCAATCACGTTTTTGACCCGACCGGTTCCACCGATGACAAAGCTGCAGGAATGGACGAGAAGCGCAGCATTTTCGTAGGTGAGGTTGGAGAGAACAACCAACTTGTCAAGGATTTGTCGCCGCCGTAATGCATCGCGTAGTTGCGGCAGTTGTGTGTCGTCGACGTGGATTGGTTCTTCTAAGAGCCCGTGTTTCACAAGGAGATTGCTGGCTGCTTGAAGCAGTGATTCTTGTCCGATATCAAGGATTAAAATTCGGTCGGCTTCAAGATTCATTCTGTGCAGTTCTTCTCTCAGGAGCAGTGTGTTCAAACGTCGCTTCCACAACCATGTCGGACCGTCGACTTGAGCAAATGGATTGAGGTCTTCCAATGAATACGGTATCAGTCCGAGCGGTGTCTGAACCAGAACTTCAAGATCAGGAGCCGCATGTGCAAGGCGCAACACCAACAAGTCGCAGCGTTGCCGCCATGGTCCCGGTTTGCCGTTCAGTATCAACACATCCGTCGGCTCACTCGAACGGGGCCTCCACCGTTTCTGGAGTTGTTTTCTTGCGGCGAGTATGTGCGGCCTCGAACGCGTGTCCTCACCGCCCCAACGCTCGCCTTTTTTCCGACGAGGTGTTTGCATTGCCACAATTTTCGACCAATCGTCTTCCCAAATACCACCGCTTGGATGAAGTTCGCGAGCTGCTGAACGATCGTCGAGGATGAGGTCGTCAAGAACGTCGGATGAAAGACCCGTTGGGAACGGACGCGTCGTCAACCACAAAAAGGCCTCCCGTAATGCGGGATGTTGGTGACTGCGTTGCTCTGCCAGTTGCCAAATTGTACCTTCATGAACTGCCTGTTTGCATCGAGAAAGTTCCGCTAATGTAACCTCAAGGTTGTACCGAGAAAGCAGTTTTGTTCGCTCTTCTTTGCCCAATTCACGAACGGTTTCAGGCGTGTAATTGACCACACAGGGTACCAACTCCGGCCATTCCTTGAGATCACGAATACGATACGTCCCCTGCGGAGAAAGCAGTCGATCGTCACGAGCAAACAGAGCGTAAGCAGCCGAATCAAACAGGTCTGCTCCAAGGGCGATTAGCATTGCGAACAACATGGGGTGCCCGCAACCAAACATGTGTCGAGGCCGTTCTGGAGGTAGTTCACCGATCGTTGCGAGCATGATTTTAACGAGATCTTTGTAACGATGTTGCTCCATGATTGGGACGATACCTCCAATCGGATGGATGCTGAAGTCGAAGCAGCCCATGCCTTCGGCCGAGGTCTTCCTCAACTGCCGATAGATTCCACCTTGAATGGGGCCGTTTAGCATGACACCTTGAGCCGAATCCAGTGATGCTTGACTGCGATCAATGGTCGCCTGAACGGCTTTTTTTGCTTCTTCTTCAGTCATATCAGGCCGACTGAAAACATCGAGCATGGTCGCAATATCAACACCGATTAATCGTTGAAATTCAACGATTTCTTCAACACCGACTTCAACATCACCGTACATGTAGGATTGAAAGGTTCCAGAATCGGTCATGACCACACCAGGAAAGTTGAGAAGGTCATGAACGCCTTTTGTCACAGCATGTTGTTTCAAATCGTCGTGTTTCCAAATGATGTAGGAATTTGTAATGAGGCCTTGGATGCCGTAACGGTCCCACATTTCTCTTGGTTCGATGGTTCGGATGTTTGGGTTGATTACAGGCAGTAATGCGGGAGTTTCAAGGACGCCGTGTTGGGTGTGAATTCGACCAATTCGAGCCCTACCGTCTCGGACAATCGTCTCGAATTTGCCTTGATCAGCATCTCTACAAGGTTGCGGGTCGTCCCTTTTGTCATCGCTCCAGGCAGGCATAATATCATCTCACATTCAGTTTTTTCAATGGCGCTACGGGACATCGACGAATTCGACGCTTCCGTGTGCAAGAATGAATTCTCGTCCAAGTTCATCAAACGTATCTAGAAGTGCGGATGAGAAGCGAATTTTGGCAATCTCATCATCGTTCTCGAGATCGTCGCGAACGCCTTCTAATGTTCCTGGTGCTGCGCCGCAGGAAAGACAGGCCCCCGTGAGGTCCAGAACAAACTCAAACGCATCTTCAATACGGGACCATTGTGAAACGGATATGCCTCCACCGTGACCGTCCAATGCAGCTCGAACCGCACCCAATCGAGAAAGAAGAGCTGGAACCAATCGTTCCGTATCGACAACGTCGTTGATGGAAGTCTCCAACAGCATGGCCTCTTCCTCGGCGTCAGTGGACTCTTCGATTCGACGCTTGGCTTCCTGTTCCATTGCTTTTTGCGCCTCTAGCGCATATGCCTGAACCAAGTCGTCGTCCATACGCCATCCAAACCGCAATGGTGTTTGAAATGTTGCAAAGATGATGAGTTACGAAGGATTGCATCCATTGATAAGGGGGAGACGGTACCACATGCTAAGTGAGAACATGACTGACGTCTTGTTGAGGGTGGAAAATCTTCACGTTTCCGTGGGGGATACTCCAATTATTCATGGGATAAATCTCGACATAAAGCGCGGAGAAATTCACGCCATCATGGGACGAAACGGTTCAGGTAAATCGACTCTCGCTAACGTCATCATGGGCCATCCAGCCTATGAAATCACCAGCGGATCAGTCTTCTACAAAGGAGAGAACATCAACGAGATGGAAGTGTTCGAGCGTGCTCGTGCAGGCATGTTCCTGTCGTTCCAATACCCCGCAGCAATTCCTGGTGTTCAGGTTGGGAACTTTCTGCGTAAGTCGGTTGCTTCCGTTCAGGGAGAGGCCCCGTCTCCCCGTGCGTTTCGCAAGAGTCTCAACGAAGCCATGAACCAACTTGACATGGACAAATCGTTCCTCTCGCGATACGTGAATGACGGTTTCAGCGGTGGCGAAAAGAAACGCCTTGAAATCCTTCAGATGCTGCTCCTCAAGCCTGACATGGCGCTCCTCGACGAGACGGATTCTGGACTTGATATCGATGCACTACGCATCGTTGCGGAGGGGATTAATGCCGTTGCGGAAGAAACGGGATGTCTCATTATCACCCACTATCAGCGACTACTGGATTTGATAAAACCCGATATTGTTCACGTACTCATCGACGGAAAGATTGTCCACAGCGGTGGACCCGAGCTTGCCATGAAACTTGAAAGAGAAGGGTACGATTGGGTGGATGCCCTAGCTTGAGGTGATTTGATGACAAAAGAAGCACAAGATGCGGTTGGTGACTACAGGTATGGATTTCACGATCCTGAATCAGCTACCATTCGATTCGACAAAGGATTGAGCGAGCAAGTCGTTCGAGATATTTCCAAACTCAAAGATGAGCCAGAATGGATGACAGAAATGCGCGTCAAAGCCTACCACCATTTTGTCGAGAGGGAAATGCCGTCTTGGGGCAACTGCAACTCATTGGAACAGATTGACTTTGACAACGTAACCTATTTCCTTCGTTCATCAGACAAAACAGAAAACGACTGGGAAGATGTTCCTGACGACATCAAAAGAACCTTTGATCGTCTTGGAATTCCTGAAGCAGAACAAAAATGGCTTGGCGGTGTAACAGCACAATACGAAAGCGAAGCTGTCTACCACTCTGTGCGCGAAGACCTCGAAGAACAAGGTGTCCTCTTTTTGGACATGGATTCGGGCCTCAAAGAATACCCAGAACTTGTGAAGAAGTTTTTCGGGACCGTTATACCGTACGCTGACAACAAATTCTCTGCGCTGAATACAGCGGTTTGGTCAGGAGGCTCGTTCATTTACGTACCAAAAGGCGTTCATGTTGAAATGCCTGTACAGGCTTATTTCAGAATCAATGCCAAAAACATGGGACAATTTGAGCGTACCCTCATTATTGCTGACGAAGGATCGACCTTGCATTACGTTGAAGGTTGCACAGCACCGACCTATTCAACCGACTCCCTTCACTCCGCAGTGGTTGAACTGATCGCTATGGAAGGGGCAAAAATTCGATACTCAACCGTTCAAAATTGGTCTGCGAACGTCTTTAACCTCGTCACAAAGCGAGGTATTGCCCACAAAAACGCAACAATTGAATGGGTTGATGGAAACATCGGGTCGAAATTGACCATGAAGTATCCTGCCGTTTTGCTCAAAGGAGAAGGCGCCCATGCAGAAGTTATCTCGGTTGCCTATGCGGGTGCAGGTCAGCACCAAGATGCGGGTGCAAAAGTGCACCATCTGGCACCAAACACCACATCAAGCATCCTTTCTAAATCGATTTCAAAAAACGGAGGACGCTCATCATATCGCGGTATGCTGCAGGTCACGCCTCGCGCATCGGGTTGCAGGTCCAAGGTCATATGCGATGCGCTCATGTTGGACGAGGACAGTCAAAGCGACACCTATCCTACCATGGAAATTGGAAACGCATCTGCAGACCTTGAGCACGAAGCAAGTGTTTCCAAAGTCTCTGGCGACCAACTCTTCTACTTGATGAGTCGAGGCCACACAGAAGAAGAAGCCATGGGAATGATTGTCAACGGTTTCTTCGAACCGTTCACTCGCGAACTACCGATGGAATACGCTGTTGAACTCAACCGACTGCTCGAACTGGAGATGGAGGGCTCGATTGGATGACATCGTACCTCGATGCCACTGTTCCAAGTCGATCCGAACACCTCTGGCGCTACACGCCATGGTCTCGTGTTCATCCCGGAAGCATTGATTCCGTACCAAAAGTCGACGTTGCGAGCATAACAAGCGACGATTTTTATGTGAGCGAAAGACCGTTTCAACCGCTCCCTACCACGGATATTGCGCGAATTTTCCTCAATGAAGTGCTTGAGAACACCACCACTGTTGAAAGCAACAGTAAAGGCGGACACATCCACATCCAAACGAACGGTGAAATCAGCGCTGCGCATCTGCATTTATCTTGCGAAAGTTCAACCCACATTGTCATCCACGTCAAAGGCGATGCGCAATGGTTTGGACTTGCATTGACAGGCGACGTTAACTCAAACGCACAAATGAGTGTCGGCGTGATTAACGAATTGTCCTCTGAAACGGTGCTGTTGCGCGTCGACGATTGGGCAATTCACCGTGATGCTTTGTTTGAACACGCAACACTATCGCTCGGCGGTCAACGCAACAAATCCGACATCCGCTCAACCCTTGAAGGTAGCAATTCATCCCTCAAGCAATACATCGCTGTTCACGGCCATGGTAGCCGACATGACGATCACCACATCGAAATTCATCACCAGCAACCGCACACCAACTCGCATCTTTTGCTCAATGCTGCTTGCGACGATCGAAGTCATTCGATTGGCACGGGCGCACTGACCATTGATGATGTCGCTCAGCATACCGATGCGGGACAGGTGTTTCGAAATCTACTGCTTTCTCCAACATCACGA
This sequence comes from uncultured euryarchaeote, assembly GCA_937894115.1. GTDB lineage: Archaea > Thermoplasmatota > Poseidoniia > Poseidoniales > Poseidoniaceae > MGIIa-L2. The sequence continues at coordinate 4,545 of CALBFP010000296.1, read as the reverse complement.
GCAGAAGCAATTCCAGAACTTGAGGTAATGGCCAACGAAGTAAGTGCTGCACATGGGGCTGCTTCGGCACCGATCAATCCTGAACAAATGCATTATCTCATGAGCCGTGGACTGTCCAGAGAGGAAGCAACATCGATGATGGTTGAAGGCTTCCTTATCGACTCGTTTACAGGTCTTGATTCCACGCTGGTCCGTGAAACCATTCACCATCGGTTAACCTCACATCTTGAACAGATACTCATGGAGTGAGATCGATGGCAATACAGAACGACTTCCCGATCTTGCAACGTCAGGTGAACGGCCATCGACTGATTTACCTCGACAATGCTGCAACAACTCAGAAGCCCTCGGTTGTCATTGATGCCATGAATGAGTATTATACAAAACACAACGCAAACGTCCACAGAGCGGTACACACACTCGCCGGAGAAGCCACAGACGGTTATGAGGCATGCAGAACGACCTTGAAATCTTGGTTCAATGCAGAACGGTGCATCTTGACCAGTGGAACCACCGAAGCCATCAATCTCGCAGCGCACGCATGGGGCCATTCCCAACTCAACGGCCGCGCAATCGTCCTAACGGAAATGGAACATCACAGCGACATTGTTCCATGGCAGATGCTTTCAGAATCTTTAGGTAATGAGTTGCGTTATGTCCCTGTAAAACCTGATTTAACGCTCGACATGGAGGCTCTTGAGGCATCCATCGAAGGTGCAGGATTGGTCTGTGTAGTGCACACTTCGAACGTTCTTGGTGTTCGAAATCCAATCGAGGAGATTATCCGTATCGCACACGATAATGGGGCTAAAGTCTTGCTCGATGCTGCCCAAGGCGCACCGCATTGTCAGATTAACATGGCTGAACTCGGTGCGGATATGATGGCCTTATCTGCGCACAAGATGTGCGGACCCACTGGGGTCGGTTGCCTCTTGGTCAATGAAGAAACATTTCAAGAAATGCAACCGTTCATGGGCGGAGGTGACATGATTGAAACCGTCACACTGGAAGGCTCAACCTACCAAACCAACGAGCATCGCTTTGAGGCTGGAACGCCAAGAATTGCCGAAGCCATCGGCTGGAATGCAGCACTTGCCTACCTGGGTCAACTCGATCTCAAAAAGCACCACAAGCGACTCTTGGGTATCGCAAGACACGTTGCGAGCGAACTGCGCTCATTGGGTATGACCGTCTACGGTCGTCATGATGACAACGATTCATCCGTGGTTTCTTTTCTCCACCCAACCTTGCACAGTGAAGATTTTGCCCACCTCTTGGACGCCCGAGGCGTTGCGGTTCGAACCGGCCATCACTGCGCCCAACCGCTCTTGAACCGTCTCGGAATCAGTGGTACTGTTCGTGCATCATTCTACATCTACAATACGATGGAAGACGCTGTAGAATTTTTGAATCATGTCAGAGATATTCTGGAGCGATTTGCATGACGTATCCTGAACAATTGGTCGAATTGATAGAGGAGTTTCAAGCCATCGACGACCAAATGGAACGTCTCGAGTACGTGTTTGACTTGGCATCTGAGGTCAACGAGCTCGCTGCCGACCGTTGGACTGATGAAACGCGAATTCGGGGGTGCCAATCTGAAGCGCATGTGCACGTCGACATCGATGACAGCACCGTTCGAATTTACTCAGGGGCGGATTCGAAACTTGTTCAAGGACTCATGGGCATCTTGACCATCGCCATCGATCAACAACCCGTTGAGATTGCCCTTTCGCTTACACCTGAGTTTGCTGTAGAGATGGGGATCCTCAATTCTCTATCACCGTCCAGAAGCAATGGATTTCGAAACATGTTTGATAAAGTCATGAGAGATTTGAAGGAGGAAGAATGATGGTTGAGAAAGAACAAGTCATGAACGCACTGCAATCGGTTGAAGACCCTGAATTGGAGATCTCAATCGTTGAACTTGGCCTGGTTTATGACGTTCGATTTGAAGATCGTGAAGGAGATAAACACGCTGAAATTGACTTGACGTTGACCTCTCCTGGTTGCCCAGCTGCTCCTGAAATCATGGCGGCAGCACATCGAGCAGCACTCCAAACCGACGGGCTTGACAGTGTTCACATCAACCTGGTGTGGTCACCGCGATGGGATCCGCGTATCCATGCTACGGAAGATGCCCGCATGGACATGGGTATTTGGGATTGATTACGCTTCAACGTGAAGCGTCACAACATCCCCATCCTCGATACTCAGACGCTCCCTTAGAAACGGCCCTGAAATAACCTCAACAACGTCAACATGGCGTGTGAGATCGGGTATCAATATCGCACAGTCCACGGCGACTTCCTTACTCGAAATCTTCGCTCGATAAGCGGTTGCTCCGCCAAAAGAGACACCGTCTCGGAGGAATCCGCGAACACGAAGCGCATCAAATTCATCGACATTGACATGTTGTGCTCCTTTCAATGAAGAAGCATCTGCGTCTGGCGTTTCAATTCCGGCTTTGTTACGCAGTGCAATGTAATGCATAAGATGTTCTTGCTCAACCGTAATGTTGAGTGTTCCAGGCCATGCGGTCGTACCAAGGATGGTTCGGAATTGTTCTTGGTAGTGCGGTTGTGACATGAAAACATGGGCACGACCCAAGCCACTGCTGACAATACCATTGAGTTGCACGAGTCTACGCTAAACCCTCTCCTTTTTCATCATGCGTGTTGAAACCACGTCTCACAAAAACCCTTAATCAACCTCATCGAGGCATGGATTGTGAGACAATGCCAGGTGACATGACGTGGATGAAACAGCGCTTTGATGAATTGCATGAGAAGTCGTTGCTGTGGGAGCCTCCCACATTAGAGGGCCCCAATCAACCGCGTTGCACAATGGAAGGAAAACCAACCATCATGCTGTCTGCGAACAATTATCTGAACCTTACAACCCATCCCAAGGTCGTTCAGGCAATGGTTGAAGCGACGAAAAAATACGGTGCAGGTAGCGGTTCGGTACGAGCCATCGCCGGTACAATGGACTTGCACCTCGAAGCAGAACGCAAGGTAGCGGAATTCAAAGGCGTAGAGGCTGCTCTCATCTACTCTGCAGGTTACACAGCAAACGTAGGACTCATACCTACATTGGTCCAAGGTCCGCAAGATGTCATCATCAGCGATGAACTCAACCACGGTTCAATCATTGACGGCGTTCGACTTACGAAGGCGCGACGGGGTGTTTACGCTCACAACGACATGGAGGAACTTGAGGCCGTACTCAAAGAACACGAGGATGCTGAGCGAAAACTGATCATTACCGACGGCGTGTTTTCCATGGATGGTGACTTTGCTCCACTCGACGAAATCAACAAACTTGCTGAAGAATTCGGGGCCATGGTTCTGGTTGATGATTGCCACGGGGAAGGTGTTCTTGGAGAGGGTGGTCGTGGAATTGTCGACCATTTCAATCTTCAGGGGCATGTTGATTTTGAAGTCGGTTCGTTTTCAAAAGCGCTTGGAGTTCAAGGCGGTATTCTTGCAGGAACCGAAATGACGCGAACCCATGCGTTGAATCACTCCCGATCTTGGCTCCTTTCGGGTTCTCAACCCCCTGGAGTAGCCGCAGCGCAAAAAGCAGCCATAGAGGTCCTTATTGAAGAACCAGAACACCACGCAAAACTTTGGGAAAATACAAATTATTTCCGAAAGGAATTGCAATCCCTTGGTTTCGATACCGGCGTTTCGACCACACCGATCATACCCATCATGTGCGGAGAATCTTCAACAGCAAAGGCCATGACCACCCATCTTCAACGCGAAGGAGTCATGGCAGGAGCAATCGTGTTCCCGATGGTTGCCCGAGATAAAGCCCGCATTCGCACTCAAATGTCGGCAGGTCTTTCGAGAGAAGACTTGGATGAAGTTCTCAGACTCCTGGAATCCATTGGACCAAAAGTAGGTTTGATTTGATTCTAAGAACGGTCATGGTATGAGCGTCTTGATGTCCAATGCACTGCTTGTGATATTCAAAGGCCGAAGTGCTATTCGGACTCGAAAGCGTCAACAACTTCCAACAACTCCAAATCCTCACCAGCGAGTTCGTCAGCAGAATGCTTTGGTGGTTCGCTTTTTGCTTCAAGGCCAACAAATGGGTTCAATCCCTGATCGAGTTTGCAAAGCAAACGCCACCTCGGCGCCCATGAGAGATGCACGTATGCTGGACCAGGAAGCAAGAGCACGGACAGCGACACGCCGCTTGGTACGTCGATGACGTTTGAGAAATCCAGTCCAAGCAACCCGATTCCTAGGAACGGCATTGGATAAAGGAGAATGCGAGGCGGGGCCATCGGCATCCGCTTTGAAAGCGATACCAGTATCAACGAACAAAACCCGAGTACAAGACAAGCTACCATGAACAACGAAGAGAAGAGAAGCCAATTGGAAAAGGATTCATTCAGATTGTCGTAGCGGAGGATGTAAGGAAAGATCAGTGCAAGGCTGATGAGAACGCCATAGAACATTCCTATGTTTGCTGGATGCGACAACCAAAGAGGCAGGCGTGAAAAACGTCGGGAGAGGGATGTTCCGAAGAGAA
>CALBFP010000295.1 GCA_937894115.1 uncultured euryarchaeote | reverse complement strand
ACAAATATACAGATTAGGAGATGAATACAATGATGAATACAATGATACCACTAAACATAGCCAATACCCTCGATCAAACAAACAAGCAACGCATTGAAGCGAAAGCAAATCAAACCCTGAAATCGGTAATCCAACAACAAAATCTTGCGCCTGCAGGACAATTCGATGTTTACGACCAATCTGGAAAGGTTATCTCCAATGATGTCGCATCCCAACACCGAGATGGTACTGTTTATGTTGGGGTGGCAAAGGTTGCTGGTGGAAGCGTTGCAGCGAGTGATTTTAGACAACTATCAGCCGGGTTTCCCTCAATTCGACACATCAATCAATATTCTTCAAAGCAAAAGGTTGGCGCATTTGTGGTCAACCTGCCAGGAGTTGTTTCTCACGCCGACAGTTCACAAATGTTCTACATGGTGTTGGTTGATGCTCGAAGCTTTCCGGATCTTCCTTCTGCCTACATTCTGTCTCCTTCTTGCAATCAAATCGAGCATGCGAACATCTACGAAGGTAAAGTCTTCTCAGTAGCACCCAACAAGACCATGTGTGCTATATGCACAGGTTCGACCTTCCATGAGGAATGGTATTCGTCAATTCAAAATTCGAACCTTAAGAGTTCGATGATGCTTGGAATGTATCTTGATCACCTCATTCATGTTCTCAAGAATCCGAACCCAGATGATCCTGCTAGGGAGGTCTAATCTTGCCGAACCGCTACCTTCGTCAACAAGGAATTGTCGATCAAAACGCGCTCTCTAAGCTTAAGGTTCTTGTTTCCGGTTCTTCCAACGGGATTGCTGATGTCCTCGTCCTGCTTGATCAACTTGGTGTATCTTCAAAGGACGGAAAAATTGGAATCTACTCAGAGGAAGCGACTAATCCCGACTCCGTGTTTTGGAATTTAGCATTCTCTGAGACACCGGCTTTTCAGTCGTTGTGTCAAAACCAACCTGAGAAGTATTTACTCTTGAAGGACTTGAGTTCAACGGAGAATTGGGATATCCATCTGTCAATCAACGGTTCAATCAATCTTCCAAACACAATCTATGGTCGAGTCATCGGTCCGAGAGCTTTAGTTTCGATGAATCCAATTTCACAAAGAGGTACCCTCCTATCAGATCATCCACTCACTCCTTCACTTCGAATTGCATGTTGCTCAGCGCTCATCGAGCGGATGATGCGATTTCTTGGAACAACCAACAAATTGGTGGTCAGCGATGCTTGGATGACAGCAACATACCGAATTGAAACAACAGATTTGGAACATGCAAGTGATATTGTCCATGCAAAAGGGTTGGAAAATGTTTCAGTGAATTTTCAACCCTCAAGTGATGGACTTGCCACATTGGCCCGAATTCGTATGCCTCAAAATCCCCAAATAAATCCATTTGATTATCTCAGTGTCTGCAAGGAAGAAAATGAAGAATTGGATGATCTTGATGTTGGCTTGATTCCGTGGGAAGATACCGATTCATCACTAAATCAAGTGTTTGACATCGAAATAAACAATGTTGTTGTTTTGGGAGCAGGGGGTCTTGGTTCATGGTGTGCACCACTTGTTTTGCAAATGCTTCCTTCTGGCCAGATACACATCGTCGATAGTGACGAACAGATTGAAGGACATAATCTCAATCGCCAAGTGTTGTACAATGCACAGCACATTGGGCAAGCAAAGGCAGAAATTGCCCAGGAACGATTGAGTAGGATTAATCCGAACGTCCAAATCCATGGTTACATTGACCACCTGTTGCCAGGGCATGTCAACCAAGAGTCATGGGATGATGAAGAGGAATTGCTTGTTGACGATCTCGATAATGAAGTCGAATCTTTTCTTTCTGAAGCACTTCAATCTTCGAGGCTGTATTTCGCTTGTCTCGATAATATGAAGGCTCGAACCTTGTTGAATGAAGCCGCGCTTTCGTACAATGCTGATTTCATTAATGGAGGAAGTGAGTCAATTCATGGTATCGTAGAACGCATGTCGAATGAAGAGGGTTGCATGGTTTGCCGATATGGCAAGGAAACTGCAAACGAGGTTGAAGTAGTCTCATGTACGGAGGAAGGGATTCGGCCGATCGCATCAATTGCAACAACAACGGCGTGGGCCGGTGCTATGATGGCAGCAATTGGATTGGTACAATCCTCCTGCTTCAATGAAACTGTTTTGCCAAGATTCCAATGGCACAAAGGCTCTGTGCAACGAATGATGGCTGGATCGAAGCCGCCATGGATGGACGAACCCTGTTTGCGTCATATTTGACAGAAAAAAGAGAAAACAAAATGCAGTATAGATGGAGATGAGAAAAATGGTACAACTAATTTGTCAGACAAGCCAAGAGATTGGAGAAAACAAGATTGCAATTTCATTCAATGATAGTATTGAATCGGGACTCCATGCAGGAAGCCCAGCGAAGATTATTGGAAACAAGTCCACCGTAGCACAAATTGTTGTCTCTGAACAGATCGAACCGGGTCGAATTCTTATGGGCGCTACAATGCGAATTAATGCATCCGTTTCTGAGGGGGATGAAGTTGAGGTAAACTCCTTGAACGCCAAGGTTCTTCAAAAGATTCGATTCCAACCCTTGGTTGAGGGGATTGATGAACATACACTGAACCAGGCTGTTTCGAGTTTGAATGATGTATATGTTTGCAAGGGAGATCGATTCGTAGTTCAAGTAAATGGTGAGCCGATTGAGGTTTGTGCAACCCGCATCCGTCCTAATCATGGGTGGTTGGTTGATGGAACCGTTTGTGAGATAAAAGCAAAGCCTGTCAGAATGAGGGGACGAAATATTCCAAGCGTTTCCTTTGAGGATATTGGCGGTCTTGATGAGACAATTGAGGAAATTAAGGAAATCGCAATTGTTCCTCTTCTTCACCCAGAAGTGTACCAAAAGGCCGGGCAAGATCCTCCGAAAGGCATCCTTTTGTTCGGTCCACCCGGTGTCGGAAAGACGTTGCTTGCCAAGGCTCTAGCCCGAGAGGCTCAATGCAATTTTATGCTCATCAACGGGCCGGAACTTTTCGCTGCTGCATATGGTGAATCCGAGAGAAAGCTACGAGAACTTTTCGAGCAAGCCAAGAGGGAAGGTCCAACCGTAGTATACATCGATGAAATCGATGCTATTGCAGGATCGCGTAAGGATGGCAAGGGGCAACTCGAGAAGCGAATTCTCACGCAATTGCTCACCGAATTGGATGGATTTGAGGACCGAGGGCAAGTCCTCGTTGTTGGTTCTACAAACATGATGGAATCAATTGATGATGCACTTCTTCGTGCCGGACGATTTGACCGAAGAATCCATGTCCCATATCCAGATAAGGCTGGTCGAGAACACATCCTTCAGATTCATACCTCCTCAATGCCACTGGAAGAAGACCTTAGCATTGAACAATGGGCAAGAAACACCAACGGTTTCACTGGTGCAGACTTGGCGAACTTGTGTCGTTATGCCGCATTCTCATCGATTCATCGAGTCTATGGTGTTGAACGTTTGATGGACCTTCAAATGGTAGAAGAAGAGGAATTGTCGAATCTGATCGTGACGCATCAGGATTTCGAGGCGTCACTCGAAAAGGCGAAGCCATATCGAATCGATCAACGCCAACCATCGAACATTGGGCTGTTCAAAATGGACGACATTATCGGTCATGATGAAGCGAAGGAAGAATTGAACGAGCATCTGGTCTTGCCCATTCTCCATAAGGAGATGTACGAGGCGATGGGTCTCAATTGCAACGGCGGCGTTATCTTGCATGGACCGCCAGGTACTGGAAAAACCATGCTTGGAAAGGCAGTAGCGAATCTATCTGAGGTCCAATTTATGGCAGTGTCTGGGCCTGAACTACTTTCCAAGTGGGTCGGAGAATCAGAGCGAGCAGTACGAGAACTTTTCCAGCGAGCTCAAGAAGCGGCCCCAGTTGTTCTTTTCTTTGATGAGTTTGATGCTCTTGGTCGTCAACGAGAAGGCGGAGAGGGATCAAACCATTCCGATTCAGTTGTTGCCCAGTTGCTAACGCTCATGGATG
>CALBFP010000294.1 GCA_937894115.1 uncultured euryarchaeote | reverse complement strand
GTTTGCAAAAAGGTCCTCTTTTCATCGGATTGTTGGCCTTTGCAATATCGTTTTCCTACGTCGGTGTCTGGCTTGTATCTGAATTGATTTCATTCTATTTTGTTGCAGGAGCTCTGTTGTTAATTTTATGGGCTGCAAAAATTGTACAGTTTAAGCCCTTAAACAGTGTACAGAGTGGTGGACGTGCCGAGCCATAAACCGAGAGACAATTACAAAGACGGTTTTGGCAGCAAGGTTCACTCCGTCGATGTTAATCAGAAGAAAAGGAGTGGACGTGCCGAGATTTGAACTCGGGGCCTCTACCATGCCAAGGTAGCGATCTTCCAACTGATCTACACGCCCATTTGGGTGCTTACGCATCCTTTGCGACCGTAATGCCGATGATAAGCATTCCCAAACCAACACCTATGAGGTAGAAGCGTGAGGGTTTGTTATGGCGGGAAAGACATCGGGTTTTCTCGCTGACACCCCAGAACCAGAGGGACACCCTTACATTCCTGCAGGTTCAGTTGAAGATGTCATTCAGGCGCTTTCTGGAGAAGTCGACGCAGTGTTCCGACCCTGGGTCGCAGATCGATTCACGTTGGAATGGTTGGAAGTGTCGGACGATCGACTAGGTATGACTCGTTTTGATGAGGGGAGTAACGAGTTGGTTCGTAGACGAAAATTGCGCCTTGACCCTGGCCCAATAACAATCGGTCTTCATCCGGCTCTCCTCGAGGATGAAGCATTGTACAAGCACACATTTGTGCACGAATTGCTTCACGCTGCTGGCCTGACCATCCACTCGAAAAAACACGATAAGTTGGTCTCCAAAGTTGCACCTGCACCTTCGCTGAAAGAATCTCCACTTCTTCGGAAAATGCGAGATGCAGTTCTCGGAAATCAAACCGTACAATCGTGGACCTGCGCACACTGTGGTTTTGAATGGAAACGCAGAACGGTACGCAAACCAAAACGATGTGTGAAGTGTGCTCGTCCGCTCTAATCGATTGTAACCTTCTTGAAGAGTGAGCCTCCGCATCCAACTAGGACGTATAGTGTAGTCTGGATATCACTTTGGCCTTCTAAGCCGAAAACCCGGGTTCGAATCCTGGTACGTCCGCCA
>CALBFP010000293.1 GCA_937894115.1 uncultured euryarchaeote | reverse complement strand
GAATACGTACTTGTTCCGTCATCAACGTTCCCTCATGGCTCACCGATAAATCGCAAGGCACCCGCATCGAAATCGGTTCTGATCAGCCCGATGTCTTGGCCTTCCTTAATGAACAATCTGATGGAATCTCTCCCTTCTTGACGATAATCTATCGTTCGGTCGTTCACGTACATGCCGACAAATTTCCTGTTGGTGTCGTCGTCAATGCCACGCCCCCAAGCCTTCGCAAATTCAAGCGCCTCGTCAGGAGACTTCAAGGCGTATTCTATGCTCATTTTCGTGTATTTTGTGATGTCCTTCATGACCTCCTCACCAAGGTCTTTTCGAACCACGTTTCCACCAAGAGGCATTGGCCAATTTGGCGTTTTAGCGTTCCACCACTTGCCGAGGTCGATGAGAACGTCAAGGTCGTGATCGACATAGGTGAGTTGACCCTCATGAATGATCAGGCCACTGGTATAGGTGCCATCAAGTATGCGTGGAATGATTTCGTCAAATGGGACAACAGCGACCTCGCAATCACCCCATGCAAGACGCAAACCGAGGTAAGCGCTGGTTTTGAGGCCCGGGACAGCGATGGGGTTTTGCCGCGCCTCATCTTCGGTGACGCCAGATTTGCACACGACCATTGGACCGTAGCCTTCGCCCATCGAGGCCCCACAGTTCATCAAGGCGTAATGTTCAGCAATGTCAGGGTATGCATGTATGGAGACAGCCGAGACTTCCAAATCTTGGTTCATGGCTCGGTGGTTCAAGGTTTCAATGTCCTGCAATTCGTGAACGAAATTGTAGCCTGGTGTTGGAAAAGCGTTCGTGGTCATCGCGTGGAACATGAAGGCATCATCAGGGTCTGGACTATGACCGATGCGTACAATTTTGTTGCCCTCCTCATCAAGTGGTAGTTCAACGACCATGGATTATCCACCGAGAAGACCTTCAAGAACCATCCGTATGGAATCCTATACAACCACGCACTCAAGTCCAAGCAAACTCGGGTTCTTGGTTCATGCTGCATGCCACCTTGAGAAACCGATAGAGCCCATCGAGGTGATGCTGGTCGAGCCGATTGAACACTTCGCCGTAGTACTGGTCGAGCCGCTCAAAAGATTGCCCTGAACGCTCCATTGACCACTTGATGACGTTTCGACGCTTCTGTTTGCTGTTTTCAAATTCCTGGAGGTTGTCAAGCAGCACGTTGTGGGCATGGCGAAGGAGGTCGCTGGGTGTGTCCCTCCTGGCGACAAATACACCAAAAATCATCGGCAGACCTTCCTGTTCCATCCATGCGGTTCCCAAATCCATTCTGACCATATCAGGGTAT
>CALBFP010000292.1 GCA_937894115.1 uncultured euryarchaeote | reverse complement strand
GAGAAGCGACGTATACGCTCCGCTGCAATCCCTTAAGCACATCACATTCGCATGCATGAGTAGTGTGCACAAACCGTTGTGGATGCTTCTAAAACAGACCTGCACTTCTCATTGAGAAGAATGCAATAATTCCACAAACTACGTAGATCAGAATTCCAATTGGGCCTCGTTTGAATTTTGAAGACGGCTTGAACCCAAGAACTGGTTCTGCTTTTTCCGATAGACTTTCCTCTATTTCTCCTAAAGACTTCATGTTTAATTCACCTTTCTCTTTCGATAGCGTCACGAGGTTATCCAAACCATGATGCCCAACATGGCCAATGAGCCAAGTATGATTGAAACGATGAGGGCGTTGATTTGTCTTCGATGCGATTTTGTGGACCAAATTTCCGAAAAACCACACTCATCGCAACGGTATATTCGTCCAGCCCACATTGCGTTCATGCCGCCGAGCTGGTTTTCTTTCACGTTCTTGGAATTACACTTTGGACACACGCCGGTGTTCTTCATGAGTTTATATTCACAATAAATCATATAGTTCTATCTTAGATGAAAAGGATAAAATGAGGAGGACAGACTAAGCAGTCTTATAGAAACAAATATTCCGAGAAGTAAACGCTGACTTGCAATAAAGTGAAATCGGAGATAATGTTTAACCTCTAAACTTTTTCCGTAAAATATGGCCGGTGACCCGAGCAGTTTGCGCTTAATCGGCGCAATCTTGTTGATATCCATCGGCGCAATGTGTCTCTTTTTCGTAAAAAAGAATGAGAAATTAGAATGGAATGAGCGTTTAGCAGCCCACCTGCTTTGTTGGACATTTATCATTAAAGGACTAGGCAACATCGCTGGAAATTATACCATTCAGTATTATGAAGCAGGAGATCAAGGTCCTGAAAGTCCATTTTGGTTGTTTTTTGCTACTATACTCACCTGCGACTATGCTTGGGAGATGGCGCTTATGGCACTTGCATGCGTATATCCTGTGCCAATCTTCCGCTCGCTAAAGAATTTAAAAATCGCATACGGTTTAATCGTAGGCTTCACCGCTGTTCGCTATTTGATGATGATTCTGGGCTTACCTCTGCACACATTGGTTGATTTGTTTGGATTTTACTATCTCTTTTGTGGATTAATTTGGGGAACCGTATACTTCAAATTCAGGTACATGGACGATTTTCGTGCTAAAGAAAGTTCGACGAACATTGCCAATGTGGCGGCCCTTTTGTTCATCTTTATTGGCGGACACATTCTGTTCAACTGGGCTGGGTTTATTTTCCGTTCAGACTATTTCCTTTACGTCGAAATGATGGCCAACTTATCCGGGCCTCGAGCTGATTATTGGTGGCAAGCCCTGAACGTGTTCCTTATTGCAACGGGACTGTGTATTTTGGTTTCTGAAATACAGCAAGCGTTACGAGGTAATACATCACCAATATTGTATATCATTGCAATCTATTTTGTTTTGGGACTCATTGGGTATACCGTTTTAGATGGATCGGGCGGTGCGGCTATTTGGTGGAGGACTGGTGGAAGCAGTTTGGAGGCAACCTGGATCACTCTCACCAACAGTATGCATTTCACAATGATACGTCCGATTATCGGCGTCTACATACTGCTACGGTACGGCTTATTTGAGACATCAGAAGAAATGAAGCCTAAAGCGAAAAAAATGGTCATTATTCTCATTGTCATCACGTCTTCAGCACTGCTTGAACTCCTGCAAGCAATCCTCCCTATCAATGAAATGTTCACTGCTGTCTTCTTGGGAATCCTTGTAGCTTTAGGAATCGGGTGGGAAGAGAAGTCGTTTGAATCTTTGATGAATGCATCCAAACAAATGAGAAAAGGATTGGATGCGCGGTGGTTCCCTGAATTCCCAGTTCCAAAGTCGATGTACAATCAATTGGACAGAATGATGGCCGCCCTCATTATTTTCATTCTCCTCGTATCCTTTTTGATTTGGCAAACTGAAACGATGTATGAATGGGCAGCTACTCCAAAGTACTGGTGGTAAATTTGAACGGAGAAGGCAGTATTCTACAGGATATTCTCGGTAAGGATCAACCGAGAGTTCCTATTTTCGCGTTTTATATCTGTATCGTTGTCTTGCTGTGCTATCACGCTACATCTTACCACCTTCTTGATTCAAAAATGATTGAAGACAGGTATCTCGTTGATCAATACACAGTTACTTTTGCAGAAGCGCAATACACTGTCACAGACGAAGAATTTGCACAAGACAGCTCCATCTATATCGAATACGAAGCCGATTTGAGCCTCTTTGCATCGCACACAGGTTTCGGTTACCTTTTGGTGACTGTCTCCTATGACGAGACTTCGGGAATCCCACTCGATCAATGCGATTCCGTAAGTGTCAATATTCCACCGACAGGCGCCACCGCAGATTGGCAAAATGAGAAAAATACCCTATCGGGAGCTTCCGACGATTGTTCTAACATTGATTTGATTGTCTACATATACCCCGAATACACTGGAGATGAGTATGCCGAGGAAAATTTTGATGTTGAAGAAATTACTGAGCCATGGACCGAAAAGAGCCACGGTGAAGGGACATTTACCATCGAAATAGATGTGTCAGCATCGAGTCCAGCACCTCCTCCTTCGCCACAAGACAATGGAGAGGAAATAACGGTGACTTGGACTGCAGTTTTCTTCGATGTAGATGCAACTCTGCTACCAATTGCATAAACCGAACTGCCCTGTTGGACGATTCAGGCGATCTGCATCTCTTGAGCATTGAGAATTTTAAACGATTAACAGAGAAATAACGTAACTCAGTGCAATGTTATCTTCTTCAGATTCAGTGATTCATTGATTTTTTGCTTGTTCAGCTTTTGCGATGGTTTCTCGGACTGCAATGGCTGTATCGGGTGTAACGGAAATGCTTG
>CALBFP010000291.1 GCA_937894115.1 uncultured euryarchaeote | reverse complement strand
CGACCACGGAAACCCAATTCAAAGACGGTAGCACCTCGTATGAACACACCTTCTCCCAGAAGGGGGTTGGCTCCGCAGGCACAATCACGCTACCCATCGGCGCCAACGTCCAGTCTGCCACCTTCAACCTGTTCGGCGAAGCAAGCACCACGACGTACACCAACTTCACCACGGATTCGCATTACGGCGGCGCAGGTGACACCGATTACACCAGCTCGTCAACCTCTTTCCCCTCGCCGTTCACCTCTGCCCGCCGTGACAATTTTGAGGTCAACAGCCAGACGGTTTCGTTGAAGGGCAACCCGACCGAACTCACGCCACGTTTCTCCTCATCAACCTCGGTCGCTACCCTGGGCAGTGCTCATCTCAACACCACCGGACAATTCGTTGCCCTGAGCGATCAGGGCTACACCAGCCCCACAAAGCGGTACAGCGACCTTACCGTCGCAAGCAATGCACCGTGGAGTTATACGGGCGTCACGGTCCCGGTCAACGGCTCCGAAACCCACGTGTTCCGATACACCAGTTCCTACATGGCATCCACACCAACCATTTTGAGGATCAACCCCTCCACCGGCCAGTACCTCGGCACGGCCACCTACAATGTCGGCTCCTGTGGATCACAGGCCATCTACCACCTCTATGACGCTGACGTGTACAACGGTGAAGTCTACACGGCGCACTGGTCATATTACAAAGTCCACAAGTGGGATGTTGACTGGAACACTGCAGGAACGCAGGTCGTGTGGAAGTGCACGGCCACCTACAATTACGGCTCTCCCAATCACATCTCCGGCATCGACTTTGATGATGTGACTGGCAAGATGTACATCGCCACTTACGACTCGCAAGTGAGAAATCACTACCTGAAAGAAGTGAATGCTGCTTCGCCATTGGTCATTAGGAACACCTGGCTGATGACATCAACCTCGAATTACTACGATTATGGAGCGGGGCTTTCGGTCAGCATGCCCAGCGTTATGTACAATATTTACTACTTCAACTCAGCCACGAGTTTCAAGAGCACTCACTACCATTACACCCTTCAAAGCGGCCTGCTGTCCTCACAAGGCGAGCGTGTCATGCCAGGAGGAGGCCACTACGGCATCGTTGATTCAGACGACAACAAAGTGTACTTTTCCTGCCATTACAGCTCCACAGCCTATTGCACCCAAGGGCTTCGAAAAATTCACTCCTATGGAGACGGGGCCCATTTCGATGTTCGCTCGACCTCTGTTTCATCGCAAATGATTGTTGGCCAAACGACCTCTATTTCCCGCGGCGTCAGTTCCATCGATGTTGACGGCATCTTCGGCTCCTTCCCAACCGGCACCAGCGTCCGTGTTGATGTTTCCAACGACGGGGGCGTCACATGGAAGGCCGGCAGCGTTGGGCAAAAGGTCACGTTCACGAATTCAGGCACCTCCATCAAATGGCGAGCCACGCTCAACGGCACGGCCTCCAAAACGCCTGTCCTCGGCGATGTTGTGCTTACCTACACCACCAATTACCAAACGAGCGGCTATTACTACGCTTACCAATACATGGGCTCGGGGAGCAGCAGCGTCATCGCCGCTACGGTGGACTGGAACGAAACCCGACCCGCCGGGACATCCATCAGCGTCAATGTAGGTCACAAAGCCGGCACCACCGCCTGCACCACCGGCGGCACTGGCATCCAGAGCTACACGGCGCCAAACACCACCAAATCGATGACGGGAACATCGTATTACTTCTGCGTCCGCATCATGCTCTCAACATCTTCAAC
>CALBFP010000290.1 GCA_937894115.1 uncultured euryarchaeote | reverse complement strand
CGAACCGGTCGTTACCAACACGCTCCCAAAACATCCAACAAACGTTCACCATGTTGAAGACGGAGCGACCTGGATTTTCCAGAATTCGGAATGGATTCAAAGCAAAAACTAAGTTATTTTTTCATCCAATATAAGTTGTTATCCTGAAATCATTGTACCGAATTAAAATCCAATTTCGTGCAATAATAATCACCTCCAAAAAATTTCAACGGACATCCTTATGAGGGGGACTCGGACTCACAGAAATCATCCCGATGTGAGGAGGTCGACTCTTCACAAGAGGGTATATAATGGAGGTCAAAATTTGAAGAAAAACATCTTCGATACTTTGCTCTCCAGAAAGAGTTTGTTTACCAACAAAGAAATTCTTCACCACAGTCACAGGCCAGAAATTATGCCCCATCGTGAGAAAGAAATCGAACGCATTGCATTCAACCTTGTGGAAGCGCTCAACGGCCAAATTCCATCCAACATGATTCTCTATGGAGTAACGGGATCAGGGAAAACAGCGGTTACGCTTCACGTTACAAATCTACTCCAGCAGAAAGGAAAGCAGATGCGACGGGACATCACACCAGTCATTGTGAATTGCCGTCAAATTGACACGCAATATCGAGTTCTTTCTAACATTGGTAACAGCCTTTTGGAAGAACACGAAATCGATGAAATTCCGTTTACTGGGTGGCCAACGGATCGAGTGTTCAAAGAATTGGTTCGCAGAATGGATTCGAGGAAAGGCGTTTATGTCATCGTCCTCGATGAAATCGACCACCTTGTTCGCAAAGCGGGTGACGATCTTCTTTACAATCTTACAAACCTCAACTCGTTCCTGGACGATGCGAGAGCATGTGTGATTGGGATTTCAAATGATTTGAAATTTACAGAATTCCTTGACCCAAGGGTACGTTCTCGACTCGGACAACAGGACTTGTTGTTTTCTCCATACGATGCTGAGCAACTCAAGGACATCTTGCGTCAACGCTCTGATGAATCGATTGCCCCCGACGTCATATCTGAGGGCGTGATTGCGTTGTGCTCCGCCTTTGCTGCTCAGGAACACGGCGATGCTCGATGTGCACTGGATTTGCTCCGTGTTTCGACTGAGAAAGCAGAACAGCTTGGTGATGAAAAAGTTGAACAACGCCACGTTCGGATGGCGCAGCATCAAATTGAAGCGGATCAAATTGAACCCGTCATCGCTGGACTACCTACGCAACAAAAACTCGTATTGGCTGCGGTTCTCATCAACGAACGCAACGGTTTGAAGAACATTCAGACAGGACAATTGTACGACGTTTACGATCAAGCATGCTCGCATCTCAACCTTCCCTCACTCACACAACGTCGAATATCTGGCATCATAGCCAATCTCGATATGCTCGGACTTATCACCGCTCGAACGAGAAGCCGTGGGAGATACGGTCGTTCAAAAGAGATCAACTCTTGTATCCCGAGCAACGTGGAAACTCAGGAAATAATGATTCAGGCCGATGAGAACATGCATACTGTGTTCAACAACCGTTACCGACAACAGCGTCCGTTGTGATTCGTTGTTCTTATATGCCAAATGGAGGTCGGCAAGTCCATGAGCAGTGAAGATGAGGCAACATCTGGCGGATTGGCTGAGATTTTCCTCAAACCCTCGGCAACCCTGTCCAAATGGTACATTGCCATCGGAACGTGGGGATTCGTTCTCGCAATTCTCAACATGGTTGGACAAATACACCCGACCTATCGGGTTTCTTGGGGAGGTCTTCTTACCTTTGAAACGCTTGCGGATGCTTTCGGAAACAAGGACGATGCGCCCCTGTTTGTTCTCGGAGATGGTGTGTTCATCGCAGCATGTCTTGGCCTTCTCTTCCTTGGCTTGCAATCGATCAATACCAGTGTTGAAGGAGGTCTTGTTGCATTCGCACGATCGTTGATTCTCAACGACACTTGGCCTGCTTTGGTTTTCTCTGGAGGTGGATTCATGCGATTTGCCGCCGCATGGTGCCTTCTTCTCGGGTTCGCGTTCTACATCGGATACAGCGCCTTACACATGGCATGGATTGATCTTGGTGTTTATTCTGTATCCATTACACTCGTTGCGTTTGGGTTCGCCCTCAACGCTGCAAGTCGTGCGCCGCCCGGTGACGAGACCGTAATGTAATCAACCGAACAAACGCTTGTGCCCGTTTCGGGCGAAAATTGCATCAAGGCAACCCAGAATCAAGCCTTGCCAAAGCGCTATCGACCATCGCAATACCAAAATTCGAACCGATATTGCAACAACAAGGCTCCTTTTACCTCCATTGCTTTTCAACCCACGCGTAATCACCCCAAGCGGCCCTCTACGGAACATCAGTTCAACCAGAGCACCAAGCATCAGACCTCCAAGAGCCATTTTTACTTGCCACATCTCTTGTAAGGATTGCTCGACAGGCAATTCAAGGAGTAAGGGCATGAAGCTCAAAAGCATCAACAAAACCACTGGGAAAATTGACAAGGCAATGCCTGCACTGCCGATGAAATCAAATCCAGGACCTGAGCGTTGGCGGGAAGGATAGTGTCGAACAATACGGAGGTGGGCTCGAGCATCGCGACGTCGTTTGTGCAGGAAACGGCGAACTCCGATCTCAGGCACGTGCGAAACAATGGCATCGGGTGCGTAAACGATGCTTCCACCGTTCCTCAACAGGCGAAGGCTCACTTCCATATCTTCTGCATGGTACCAATTGGGATCGAAGCCTCCGGCGTCCAACAATGCATGGCGTTTGAACATCGAACACGGTCCGTTTGCAAGAGAGGTCCGTCTTGGTCGGCTTCGATATTTGGATGCGATTTGAATCGCCCGGAAACGACTCACAACATCGGTATGGGTTTCGAAAATGGTGCGTCCCGTAACGGCAACAATGGTCTCTTCACCAACAGGCTCATTCGCCTCAAGCATTTTTTCGATCCAATCTTGTTCGGGTCGAACATCGATGTCGGTTATGGCAACCCATTCACCCTGAGCTCTTTCAAGAGCGTTCATTCGACCGGCTGATAGGCCGATTGCATCTTGATGTACGACGGTTACATCAACATCAGAATCCGCTTTGGACTGTTTCCATTGATCCATTCGTACACCTGTCGAATCTGTGGAACCGTCATTGACCGCAATGATTTCCAAAGGACGATGGGTTTGGGCGTGGAGTGCATCCAAGCATTCCTCAACCCAGTGTGCTCCGTTTCGTGCACAAACTGTAACCGTGACGAGCGATGATTCAGTCATTCTACAGCCTCAAAATGAACCAGAAGATTCCTTGCACGATGCTTGGCTTCCAAATCCAAGACGCGCATAACAACGCCTTGTTGAGGCTGTCCATAGACGACAACGGTTCCAAGTGGAGCAGTGGCAAGAACGTACATGGGAGCGAGATCTTCTTCACCATCGACTTCGATCAACACCGATTCATCCTGCTTGAAGGCCCAACGAACCGCATCCAACAAGGCTGGAGTCAATTGACCAGGCGGATTTACCACGGCCCTACGCAGTGGGAAATGTTCCGCATTGACGAGCAAAGACGCATCCAACATCTCTCGTTTTGTTTGACCATCGACAAATCCAATATCTGGGAGCACACCCATGTCCATGAGGCCCTTCACAGTAACATCTCCAACTGCGACCAACGCTCCACGGTTCAGAGGTAAGGCCTCGAGCATAGCCGACAGAGCAACCTCGGGAGCATGTTCTGGCCCTTCAAACAAATCGCCCATTGGCGTTTTGAATTCATCATCCAACACAGCAGGCATCTGCAGAACCAGACCCTCGTACGAAGGAGGTATCCAAGGGTGACCTTCACGGTCAATAAGGCCGAGGCGAATTCGGCTTGAGGAAAGAATTCCTCCGAGTTCGTCCTCCAACCTTGGTGCTTCAAGAATGGCCAAAGGAGGTAGACCGTTCTCGTAACGTTGTTGATTGATTTGGTGGCAGCGAGGAACCGTTTCAACGGTTGCAACGATACTGTCTGCAATCCTGTGGCTGGGTGCAGGACCGTGTGGATCGTTCAAAACATGAATCTCGTAGCGCAGATGGGCTGTTTCACTCAACCAATTCAACAACGCATCCATTCGATCTTCAAGGGATTGAACCCAATCCCCCTTGGATTGAGCCATCTCCTCGTTCGTAACATGCACTTCAATAAAATCCGCTTGGCGCAACGCAGTTTGAATCAACAACTGATGTCCAGAGTGAAATCGGTCAAACGTTCCACCGATGAGGCATCGGCGAAACGAACGGTCCGCTTGCATGATGGCTTGCTAAAGCACAAGGCCTTTGATGACATCGCTTCAATTTGAAAAAAACTCTACAAAAGCTGTGCCCTGATACCTAACGGCCTTGTTCATTGTTTCCTCGAAGGCCTGACCCTCGGTATCAGGGCGTACTGTAGAGCCGGTTGGTTGTCTCGATCTCATCCCGAAGTCCATCGAGGACCCATAGTTCCAGCCCGGGTTTCCGCTTTTGCACCGGGATTCACTCCCCGAAGGGTCGTCCCAGTCTTCGATAGCGGACCGCGTCGTTGGTATCAGACGTCATAGCAATTTCACAGTCGCTCAGGCTGATGTTGCACGCACGGCGATCAGTGCTCCAACGCGTTGCATTTCAATTCATCGACGTTCAATGCATTCGTCTTAACATTGCACGACCGATCAGAAGTTTGGCGATATCCTGGTCTCCATCAAGCAATTCCTTCATGGTAAAATCAGGCCATGTTTCGTCATCACAAGCCAACCAGCCAACGAGAGGATGAAGCCTGCCTTGGTGGACTGCCCCGTTTAGTTCGAGTTGTTGAATCATGTCATGAACATCCAAGAGCGCAGCGCTTGCTTCCCCCTCAGGAACCATGAGAAGGTTAAGTTTGAGATTCGTTCGTTCACTGTATCCCCTGTGTTGACGCTCATGGCCAGGAAGACCGAGTCGCTCACCTTTTGGCCTGAACAGAAGAGCGGGCCAATTCTTTGGGTGGTGTGCCAGCCATTCGCGTCCACCAGCAGTTGAGAGCTGGGAATCAAGCCAATCCAAAGCCCATGCCGACCACCATTGTTCGGGAAGGACATTGATGCACGTTCGCATAAAGTCCAATGGGATGGGGGCATTATCGTTGAAAAGAGCAATCGCACTGGACCAGGTGCGTAAAACGGATCCTCGCGGATGCACACTTGCTCCATTCAGAAATCGCTGTAAAAGGGAAGAATCCACTGCATGAGTCTTTGAATTCGGACCAAACAATGCATTCAATGTCCGCTCCTCGTCGTAAGGAGCATCCAACCAGATTGTTGCAGCCTTTGGCAAAATTGATTTTAGTTCATCATGATGCCTTCGACTGGATAGCAACACGACGTAGGATGCCATTGATTTGTAAACCTCGTCATCGAGAAGAGGTATGAGGTCGACCAACAGAGCAGTGTTTGAATCGAAAACGTTGACGACCTCTCGAGCGGCTTGCTGCCTCCATTCGGTTTCAGTTCGAACCATCGCCTGCACCAGAGAAATTGCATCCATATCTTGAATGGGAATCAAATCGACCCACCCCTGAGGCAAAACATCTCCTATTCGTTTCCATCGCGTCAATCGTTCTGATTCGGGACTCGCTATCCAAGCAGCGAGCGGTGCGTCACGTTCAACCCGATTTGCAAAGTCAGAATCCCCTTTTGGAAACATTCGCATCGCTCGACGGATTTGTTGTCGAACCTGCATGTTTTCAATATCCTGACCACTCAAAACATGTTCATCCATTCCCCCTGATTGGAACCACTCCAACAACTCAAGAGCGTGGGCGGGTATGCCGTCTCGGGTTGCTTCAGGTTCAGCCCGAGACGTCGCTCTTCGAAGTTGAACCCTAAAATCACAGGATTCCTGTGGCCGATAAGAGATTACTGCCAATTGTTCCGTCGGTTGCACCGTTGCCGTTTTGCTGGAGAAATGCTTTGCCTCACCCCGGGATGTGATAAGAGCTCTACAGCGACCGGACGCCAACAAACGCTCCATGAGATCCGGATCATCAATCTCAGACCAAAGCCATTCAACAACCATGTCGAACGTCGTTGATTCAAGCATCCATTCGACAATGCAGGTCGCCCCATGCTGAGAGATACCATCCAACAGGACAACATCGATGGCAGTGGTGTGTTCTTTCCATGTACGCTCTCCGAAATCAGCGAGTAAGGAACGCCGAAGATTGAGGCTGGGTTGTTTTCCTCTACCGGATAAAAGCCATCGTGTCAAGGTTCGCAATCGTGCTTTACGCTTTGTGGACGACAATCGAGGATGCCTTTTTCTCATCCAAGGGTCCAGAATATCGATTGGTAAGGAGCGATGATTTGAGAACGACAACGATTCGGTCATGATTTGAGCGTGGTTGCCCAAAGACGAAACAAGAAGCGTACGATCAACAGCAGAGGGCAAATGTGCATACAAGCCATGCTCGGGACGGACAGGGAACGTGGTTCCCACAACCTCTCCAATCGTATGTTCACCAATGTTGAGTTGAGAAGGGCCATGGATGTTTTCCGAGACCAAGCGAATCCAGGTACCGTTTGCAACGCCCCAAGAATTGGATTGGTCGAGCAAACGCAATCGAAGAATTCCAATGGTTTCGGTCTGGTTTGCGTATGCACTTAGCGTCCCTTCAACAGCTTCGGCTGGTGCAGTAGTTGGTGAAAAGGTTGTTAATGAAATCCAGTGGATGTCAGGCCCTCGTTGAATCGCCCAAAGCCCCCCTTTGTTTCCACTGGAGGTTCCCTCACGTTCGGGGTCCAATAATTTGGCTCTGCGCGGAAGGCAAATCAATCTGGATTCCGGCGCTGAGAGTACACCAAGGACAATACTGGTTCGATCGTTTGAGAGAACCACAGCGTCCATTCCTTGGGGTATCGTGCTTGTGTTGTGTCGCACGCGCTCAGCCAAATCATGCAGGAGATGTTCGGAGCCAAGCCCAGTCAATCGGTGCATTGCACCTCGAATGGAGGCATTTTCATCCCGTTGAACCTCTCCCATTTCTCGGAGTTGGCGCATGGCAAGCGATGCGTGCGGCATCGCAATACCAAGTGCCGAAGAGACTTGTGAAACCGTACCACCCCCATCCAGAAGCCAATCGAGAATACGTCGTTGGTAACGACTGCGGATGGTTTTCTTTGGCATCATGAGTCACTTTTGCTTGTCTCAAATGTAACTCCTTTTTATTTGTTACCTATCTATGCACTAAATACTTACATTTAGTTACACATTTCCATTGGAATTGTGAGGTTTCGCTTACTTGCCCTTGCTGTTCGTGTAAAAATTACACCGTTTTTCGTCATTAAGTGTAACAAAGTCGTCAATTGTTGGAGGAACGGTTATATGAGTGGCCTCGCTCCTTGAGTTTAGCGACATCGCCTAAGGGCGAAAAGCGATATTCAGAGGAGGACAAGAACATGAAAACTGTACGCATACGAGAAAAAATCAAGAAGTTCCTAGGTGATCGACCACGAAACACAGCTGAAATTCTGGAACACATCAACAGTACAATGCGTCACGGCACAACAAGCCAACAACTCGGAAATGTTCTCTCTAAAGACAAAGATATCGTCAAGGTTGGTTACATCAAGCGGTCAGGCATTCTTTCAGGCGGATACGACATTTGCGAGTGGGCAACCCGCATTTGGGTTGAACACAACTGCCCTGGATGGAAAGAAGGCACTCCAATCATTATCGATCAACAAGGCAACATCACCATGGGCGATGATTTGTCGAAAAACTAGATCGAATCTGCAGCGACCATCTCGGTCGAAGTTTTATCGTAACGAATGTGACACGTGTTCCGTCCTATGATACCGTTAAGCGGACAATAGCCGAAGGCTGAGGTGAGCACACCCCACAAACCCACGATGAGGAAGACGATTTCGAGCTGGAGTGTTGCGAAGAAATCGATAACGACAAGAGTGGATCCAAACAACGCACGGAGTATCCTGTCCCAACCCCCTACGTTTTTCATGAATTAAATTCTAGGTTTTTTTGGTCATAAAGTATTGTTCTGTTTGTACAAAACAAAAACGGGTCTGCTTCAACTAGGAACTGGTTAGTCGCCTTGATAAATACGCATCGCATCATCAACGCTTGCACCTTGAGAAATGATGGCATGGCATGCTGCTGTCATTCGGATTGCTTCATCGGTTGTCTTCTGGTGAATGTTGCGACCTGTTGCAGCACCCTTGCAACCGCTGACGTTGATCTGATCCCACAAGCGTTGAAGGAAGTCTTGAGGCGGTAGGGATCCTCCACCAGAACAAATGATTCCACAGCGGCCTGCCGCCTCAACGGCCACTTTCAGAGATTCGGGTTGAGTCATACCTTCCCAAGCTCTCGGATAGTTGACCTTTGCAAAATCTGCACCGATGCATGCTGCTACACCTGCCGCTCCGGAGATAAGTTGCGGATCTTTCTCGTCTTCGACTGCTTTACCACGCGGATACATCCAGACAACTGCTAT
Source organism: uncultured euryarchaeote (assembly GCA_937894115.1). Taxonomy (GTDB): domain Archaea; phylum Thermoplasmatota; class Poseidoniia; order Poseidoniales; family Poseidoniaceae; genus MGIIa-L2. The sequence goes on along the minus strand of CALBFP010000290.1, from coordinate 11,011 downwards.
CATACCCTCTTCGTGGGCTTGGCGGATGAAGTGCGCTGCTTCAGTCATCATCTCATGTTCGTGTTCACTGCCAATGTAAACGGTGTATCCAATTCCGACGACGTTTATTCCGTTGGAAACCAAGGACATCACATCGTCCATGTCCCACATGGCGAGACTAATCGGATCGCGCTGTTTGGTCTTGATCAAGTGAGATTTGGAATTGAGTTTGACCAGATACGGAACGTCCGGATAATCGCGAGCATACAGCGAGATGAGACCTCCTTGTGCTGCAAGAACGCCGACGGTACCTTCACGATGGGCTCGTGCTCCAATTTCAAACAAATGGCCTGGGTCGTTTGAAGAAAGTGGTATTGCATCTCCACCGTCGTAAAAGTCGTCGTTCAGGTGTTCGATTTTTTGATCGCATGCAAACAGATTCATCAATCCAGTACCGCATGTTGCTGCCATAAGATTGTCAACGTACGTGTCGGCGAGGTCGTCAGGAACATCAGCAGGAATGTTGTGGTCTGACATCCCATTCACGCTCATTGTCCGGTGAAGTTCGCAACGCGCTTCTCGACGTAGGCAGCGATTCCTTCCTTCGCATCACTTGAATTGAACAGTGCTGCTTGCAACTCTCGCTCAAGGGCAAGGTGGTATTCGAATGGAATTTCTGGACCGGTTTGGCACGAACGCTTGATGTTTCCAACAGCCTTCGTTGCTTTGTTTGGTAATGTGAACTGACCGCACCAATCGAGGATATCTCTACGGAAGTCTGCAGCGCTTCCTTCCCAAATGTGATTGACAAGGTTGTGCGCATGTGCGTCTTCAAACGACATCAGTTCCCCAGTGACCATCATCTCCAAAGCCTTGGCTTTTCCAATCAAGCGTGTCAATCGAGCGGTCCCTCCAGTTCCAGCAAGAACACCGAGATTAATCTCAGGAAGTCCGACTTTTCCAGCATTCTTTCGAGCGATTCGAATGTCGGCTGCCATGGCGATTTCGAGACCGCCGCCTACAGCGTGCCCGTTGATTGCACAAACGACCAATTTCGGTGTTTGCTCAAGACGAGAGAGCGTCTCGTTGGCGTGAAGACAGAAGTTGTACTTGAATCCAGGAGACACACTGTTGAGCATCGAAATCGAAGCCCCTGCAGAGAAGAACGACGAACCGTTACCCGTCAAAACGATGCAAGCAACATCATCATCGAAACGTGCTCGAATGATGGCGTCGTCAAGATCGCTCATCATCCCGTGCGTGTACGTGTTCGGAGATCGGTCGTTTACTTCTGTTAGGGCTGCACCGTTCGCATCGCTGGCTATTTCGATGACTGCAATACCATCAAGAGTGGCATAGTTTACGAGTTTGTTGGGCATGGCTTCAAAATTAAGGTCGCTCATATTTGCCCGAAAACGATTCGCATTAAGAACGAATCGTCGCGCCTACTCGCTGGAAATACTCACAGTATCCGTGTCGTTATCGAATGAAATGTTTCCACCGCTTCGACGTACTTCGCTCCATTGTTCACCAATGGAGGCGGCCTCTGGAGATTGTTCCCATCTGTCCCGTGATTTGGCTTTTCGAAACGGCATTCTCCGAACGCCTCGTCCCATTGCTTTCGCGTCCTTCACAAGCATAAACGGTGTGACCATATGATAGAGCAACGTTTTGTACCACCGTGGCCGAAACAACTTACCTATCCATACCAAGCCATCTCCACGCTTGCTCTGATCTTTCATCCACCAACGACACATTCGCTTGAACATACCGTCACCCACCCGATTCATCAGCCACCGATTTGCTACACTTGTACGTACATATGGAAGCAATTGTTTGCGAACTTCGATTTCATAGTCGCACTCACCCAGGATGTCCTTAGCCGCAAGAACGCCCGACCAAACGGCCATTCGCATTCCAAATCCCCACATGAAATCCTGAAGACCGCCCGATTCACCGACATAGTATCGACCGTCTTGCTTGTAACGCTTGTTGATGGTGAAATCGCCTTTCCCACCCACTCGCTTGATTGGCATGCGATCGAGGTTAGGATAGTGTTTCTCATACCATGCAATCGTTTCATTCAGGAAACGCTCACTTTTGGATTGTTTTCGCCACAGGCACGTGCAGATCAGGCCGATACCGTCAACGATTATGAGGTAGGAATAAGCTCCTGGCGCCAACTTGTCGTTGAGCTGAAAGGCAATGTGATCGGGGTGCGATGTCTTGAAAATTTCACCGTAGGCGACAGCTGAGGTTCCTTTTGGACCGCAGGCAATGATCGTGCAGTCCTTTTCTTTGACACGCGACTTGTAGTGAATGGTCACACCGGCCTCAATGGCTTGTCGTTTCATTCCTTGATCGATGGCATGGTCGGAAGTACCTCGCTCAACAATTCTGTAGGCCACCCGGTCGCTCTTGGGTTGTGTGATGACATCGTCAGGATGAATCAAATCGACCACTTGGAACTCTGTGGCCCTGAACTGAGATGCATCGAAACCCCACTCTTTCAACTGATCAAAGAAATCAACATCCATCGACCAGTTTTCAAGTGCTTGGAAATCACCATCAAATCTTGCTCCAGAATCTGCACGAATGTCGTGTACATGAACGTCTTTCCCAGCTTTTGCAAGGATCGTTGCTGCCGCCAAACCGGACAATCCAGCACCCATGATGTGAATGGGTTCGGTTGCGTCAGTGCCATCGGCCATGCTGCCCCATCGAGCCGTTACCCTTGAATCATGCGCTCTCTTCGCATCATCATGCGGCGCCACATCGTTGTCGAAGAAGCGCCTGAATCCCTCGACCATGAAGCGTTGCGCAAACAGCTGGTCACAAAGGGGTGCGGTGCTGTCGTTTCCTTCCTGGGTATCACTCGCGAATTGGAGGGAGATGCTGAGGTTTATGCTTTGGAATTCGATGCTTGGCAGGAAAAACTCGGCTCGGTACTCGAGAAACTCGCAGATGAGGCCTGTGAGATTTTTGAAACCCGTTCCGTTGTCATTGCACACCGAACAGGGAGGGTTGAGGCCCAAGAATCCATCGTCAGCATCCACGTCGCCAGTCCGCATCGCAAACAAGCGTTTCAAGCATGTGAATGGCTCATCGATGAACTCAAAAAACAGGCACCACTGTGGAAGCGCGAGGTAACCTCCAAAGGATCGACTTGGAAGGCAGGGCTGGGATGAAGATGAAGAAAGAGATTCAAGGAATTGTCGAAATCGGTTCGAAACCCGTGATTGAGCGAACGGCTACTGCGACGGGATTGTTGCACCTGAAAAGCGAGACAAAACAGGCGATTGTAAACAAAGCCGTGAAAAAAGGTGATGTCGTTGAAGCATCAACCATCGCAGCGATTCAGGCTGTAAAGGAGACCCCACGGATTATTCCGCATTGCCATCCGATTCCACTTGAAGGTTGCAAAGTGGATTGGACTTGGGAAGGTACATCTCTGCGATGCACAGTTCACGTTTCAGCCCATTACAAAACCGGCATTGAAATGGAAGCCATAACCGGTGTCAGTGCTGGATTGCTCTGCGTTCTTGATATGATCAAATCCTACGAAAAAGATGAGGACGGCCAGTACCCAAGCGCCCGCATTACCGATTTGCAAATCCTTGAGAAACGGAAACTTCAGTGATGCATTCAAATGCGGACGATGGCCCGTATTCATAGGGCGCGCTTAAACGAGTGATGGCGGCAGGACCAATCGCTGGGCCCGCCTAGCGGTGTCCCAAATGTCCGAGCCAGTTACCTTCGAGCACCTCGAACTTGAGGCACATTTGCTGGAGCGGCTCGATGCCCTTGGTTACGAATTTGCAACACCCGTTCAAGCCATGGCAATTCCACCTGCGATTGAAGGACGAGACGTTCTCGCAACAGCACGTACGGGTACTGGGAAAACCGCTGCATTCGTACTTCCAATCCTTCAGACCCATCGGGCAGGAGTTATCATTTGCCCGACGCGCGAACTTGCCCTTCAGGTCGTCACCGAAATTGAGCGACTCAGTGGACTGGACAACATCGCAACAGCCCTGATTGGTGGAGCATCGATGAAAAAACAAATTCAACAATTGAACGAGTGGCCCGATGCAATTCTTGTTGCAACACCTGGGCGTATTTGCGATCATATGGAACGGGGTAATGTCGATCTCAGTCAATACGACGTTCTTGTCTTGGATGAAGCCGATGAAATGCTCAGCATGGGTTTTGCAGAAGATTTGGAATACATCGTCGACCAAATGAATCCCGACCACCAGACGCTGCTGTTTTCTGCAACGATGCCGAAGCACGTTCAAAAATTAGCAAACAAAATCTTGGACGAACCCGAACTTATTCGCGCTTCTGGGAAAGAAGAACGTCCACCCAGTCTTGTTCAACAATTCGTGATGATTTGCACGCTACGTCAACGCGTGGATGCCATTGAGAAATTGTTGATGGCACGTCAGCCAAGTGCGGCCATCATCTTCTGCAAGACCCGTAATCGTGTGGAAACCGTTGCAGACATCCTCCGTCCAAGCGGCGCAGAAGCCATTCATGGAGGTATGTCGCAAGCAGAACGAACCCGCGTCATGAATCGCTTTCGAGAAGGACGAACAAACGTTCTGGTGGCAACCGATGTTGCTGCACGAGGTATCGACGTCGACCGTGTTGATTTGATTCTTCAGGACGATCTTCCAACCGATGACGACACATACATTCACCGTGTGGGCCGTACAGGACGGGCAGGTCGCACTGGAACGAGCGTTCTCATGGTCGGAAACAGGGCTGTTCGACACATCAAACGAATCGAAAAGCGCGTTGGCCAACTGGAACGCATGGACGTTCCCACTCAAGATGATATTGAACGCTTGCAACGTGGACGACTCATCGAAGAATTTGCGGAGACAGAACTCCAACCTTCTGCTCTTGAGACACTCAATGCGGCAAAAGAAGCGGGCCTTAGTATCGAAGATGTTGCCCTTGCCGCGCTCTCCAAACTCTTGGACAGCCCAAAGAAAGCGGATACGGATTCGGTTCCACAAGTCAACAAGAGCGACAACGGACCCAAAGCCGCGTTGGTGCTTGGCCTCGGAGCGATGGATGGAATCGCTCGTGGCGCCATTACAGGTATGGTGTATCGCGTTGGCAACCTTCCCGATGCTTCGGTTGGAAGAATTGAAATTCTCGACAAGATTACTGCTGTAGAATTGCCAGAACCGTTCATCGATCAACTCGTTCGAGATCTTGAACAAGAACGCGTCGGACGTCGATACGTACGTCCGCGACGAAGCGATGACTGGACCTTCCAACCCGAAGGAAGACATCCGAGCCAACGACGACATGGTGGTCGACAAGCTGGAGGTCGCAAGGGACCGTCTGGAAAACACAACTCTCGTAGAAAGGAACGTTCTGGAAAGACGAATCGACGCCGTTGAGCATCGAATTGTGCGAAAAGGCATATGTTCAATCTCGCATAGGCATGTATATGAGCAGCACCGCTGACCTGGCTAAACACTTTCTCGAAGCCGTTGACCAAGCAGCAATTGCGAGTTCATTGTGGCGTGGTAAAGGCGACAAAAACGCCGCCGATGATGCTGCCGTCCAGGCCATGCGTCGAACCTTTGATCCCATTCCGTTCGATGGACGCGTTGCAATTGGAGAAGGAGAACGGGACGATGCGCCCATGCTCTTCATCGGAGAGGAGCTGGGAAGTGCTGTAGGCGTGGAAGGAGTGCCGTGCATTGACATCGCAGTGGATCCGCTGGAATGCACCGACAATTGTGCTTATGACAAACCGAATTCCATCGCAGTTCTCGCAGCAGCACCGCGTGGCACCCTTCTTCACGCACCTGATTGCTACATGAACAAAATTGCAGGAGGACCCGATCTAGTTGGACACATTTCGCTTGAAGGAACGGTGCAGTACAACATCGAACAAACCGCTCATGCCCTCGACAAGCCCATCAATGAAGTTCGAATCGTAGCGCTCGATCGTGAGCGTCACACAGCCCTGTTCAAGGAAATTCGTTCCACTGATGCTCAATTGGAGCTGCTTGGTGATGGGGACGTTTCCGGCGCCATATGGGCTGCCAAGAACGATGGGCCGTTCGACCTCCTTATGGGCATCGGAGCTGCGCCAGAAGGTGTCATTTCAGCCACGGCCATTCGTGGTTTAGGAGGCGTCTTTGAAGGACGACTCGTGTTTCGTTCACCCGAGGAAGAGGCCCGTGCTGGTCAAATGATCGAAGATGATTTGACACGCCGTTGGGAAGCGCATGACCTCTGTCGTTCAGAAGATGCTCTTTTTGCAGCATCCGGAGTCTGCGACGGCTACTTACCTGCAGCAGAAATAGGTGAGGATTACACGGTCACACACAGCGAAATTATCGACGTGAAAAACAAATCCGTTCAACGATTCTCAACCCGGCGTCCGTTGTGATTCTATGACGCAAAACGTTCGCATTCAGGTTCGTCTCCCTGAAGGACACTGGTCCGGTGATGTATCTCGTTCGTTACCATCCGTTGTCCTCCGCATTGAGGAGACGATGCCTTTGGGTAAAGGCAGAGGGACAGCGACGCTCTCTGCGGCAGAAGACGTGCAACTCGCGTTGCGTGAGCATGCTGGTATTGACGAGGTTCGAGCATTAGGAAATCAGCGCTTTGCGGTCGATATTGCCAGCGGAGGTGGTGGATTCATACGCCCGCTTCGAACCGTTGGAGTTGTTCCACGATCCCCGTTTGAAGTAACCAACGGCTGGGTGGATTGGACCTTTTCTTGCACCTCAGAACAAGCATTGAATTTGCTAACAGAACTGACGAAAAGCGGTATTCCACACAACCTTGTTTCCACAAGGAAGAACGAATCTCGGTTGCTGACCAAACGTCAATTGGAAATATTCGATGCTGCTGTCAAATCGGGCTATTACGACGTGCCTCGAAAAGTCACGCTAACCACCCTCGCAGAACAACTCGACATCGCAAAATCAACCCTATCTGCAATCCTACAACGAATCGAGAGCAAAGTGATGAATGGATTTGAAAACGAGATTCGGACCGGTTAAGAAAAGTAGTAAATACGAACATGTTCGCATCGGATTAAAACCACACACGCCTGCTCCCATTGCATGGACAACCTACCGAATACATGGGATGACTGGATTGCAAACTTCAACGAATGGCAAGATCGCGTCGGATTCGACAGAGAATGGCTCGGGGACTTTGACCTCTCGATTCAATTCGACTGGGACCGCGCAGGCGAGGTAATCGAATACGGCGACTACGCTGGACGAAAGAAATGGGAACGATCGCTACAAGTACCGCATCAAAGCATGCGTGATGCACTCGTTACCATGATCACCGTGCAAGGCGATACTGAATTCGCATCGGTCGAACAGCAACGCCACCTTCTGGCCAGCGCACCTACCGATTACGACCGCTACGCTGCGGCCCGCATCATGGCTGAAGAACAACGCCATGGCTGGCAAATGGCTTACCTCTTGATGACCTACTTTGGACAGCAAGGACGACGTGAGGCGCAGAAGCTTCTCGAGCGCAACGCACAAGATGGAGATCGACTTCTCGGTGCGTTCAACATACCCATGCCGCACTGGTTGGATTTCTTCAACTACACCATGTTCGTTGACCGCGACGGAAAATTCCAATTGGGAATGCTCTCAACTTCCGCATTCAAGCCATTGGCTGCAAGCATGGGGCCAATGCTCAAAGAAGAATCCTTCCACCTAGGTACTGGATCAAGCGGACTTCGCCGAATTGTCAAGGCCGGTGTAATCCCACAAGACATGTTGCAACGCTACATGAACAAGTGGGTATCCACCGCTCACGACCTGTTCGGCGTTGACTCCTCATCCTCGGCTCATTGGGCCTATGTCTGGGGAATCAAAGGACGATGGGACGAGCGCAAGAAGCTGGATGCTGACATCGGTGTCGACAAGGAAGTCCTCAATCAAGAAGCACGAGGACATTACCACGACGAGATTGTTCGAGAAGTCAACAAACTCAACGGGCATCTCGACGCAGGCGCTACGCCCTTCTATGTTCCACACGAGAACTTCAACCGAAGCATTGGCGACTTCAAGGGAATGCGCTATACTGTTGAAGGCGAGAAATTTGAAGGCAGCGATGACGAATGGAACAGCTACATCAAGAGCGTTCTACCAACCGATGAGGACGAAGCATCTCTCGAAGAATACTTCAAACTCGAATGGATCGAAAACAAACCACTTTCCACCCGACAACTCGAGTCTGGAATTGGCGCAAACGCTTGAGTGGGATTGCTATGATTCCAATTGAGTTGTACGGCATCCAGCCTGACATGGTCGAGCGGTTCTACGATGAGTTACCAGGGCTCGTCGAAGACGTGTACGAAGACAAACACTACATCGATGCATTGTTCGAAATCGAATCTGAACGTTCGCTTGACCATCTCAACATCGCTGATCGATGGGCAGAAAACACACCATTGGTGTGGAACGACGACATTGAAAACGAGGTCTTGATGGCGCTTCGAACCATTGCATACCCAAAGGTTCACCTGCTTGAGCACATCCTCTCATTGGACAACATCGACACGGTTCGATTGTCGCAATGGATGCATTTCTCGACCAACGTATATCCCGTTTATTCAGAAAAAGCCTGCGAAACCTTGACTCGAATGGGAGTACCCACACCTTTCGACAAAAACGACATCGCATCGTACGGATTGTACGTGCAGCGCTTGGAAGGTTTGAAACTCTACGCACCCGCTCACGGCCTGCCGGAAATTGGTCTCCCTCGAGCCCGAATCCTCCAGCTCGGTCTGGAGCGGTTTGAATGAAACATTCTGCAACACACCTCAAACTGCTTGTTGTCGCGATGATTTGGGGACTTGGTTGGACGGCCGGACGAGTCATTGCAACCGATTTCCCCCCGATTACTGCTGCTTGGATTCGCTACATCATCGCAGTAACCATATTTCTTGTCTGGCTGAGGATAACGGGTATGTTCCGTATTCCGACGAAAGAAGAATGGAAACGTTTGGCCTACATCGGTTTCTTCTCAACGTTTCTCTATCAAGCCTTCTTCATGTATGGAATGCGCTTCACTGCAGCAGGTGATGCATCGCTTATGATCACCTTCAATCCCATCATTACTGCTTTACTCGCCATTCCGTTCCTCGGCGAGAGAATGACGAAACGGCTTGGAGCTGGACTCATCATCGCCCTCACTGGCGTTGCTATTCTCTTCGTCTATTCACCGAACGTCGACATACCCATCGATGAACGTATTCTTGGAAACATACTCATCATTCTCTCAGCAGGAGCCTGGGCAACATCGACCATCTTCATGAAAAAAGCCATGACGACGACAACTTCCGATTCTTTAGAACCACTTTCGCCGTTGGAACTGACCGTTTGGGCTTCCGTGGTTGGTCTCTTCATCCTCACACCGTGGGCAGGGTACGAAATTGTCGATCAAGGATGGCCCCAATTCAACTGGGAGATCATCACCAGTATCGTCTTCCTTGCTGTCTTTTCAACGGTCATTGCTTATGTTTGGTTTGCGGAAGGAATTCGAACGATTGGGGCCGCAAAATCAGCGCTCTATGTCTATCTTGTACCTCCGATTGGTATCTTCGCTGGAGTGATTCTCATTGGTGAGAAACTCGGTCTTTCACTCCTGGTAGCGTTCGTCCTCATCGTAGGAGGTGTCGCCATCGCACAGAGCGATAAGCATGATGAAGCCCAAGCCACTGGAATGAACCATGGCGATTGAACGTGTAGCGGTCATCGGTGCCGGAACAATGGGTGCAGGCATCGCCCAAGTCTGTGCTCAAGCAGGTTGGACAACAGCTCTCTACGATGCATTTCCAGAAGGGCTTGAACGAGGTATGCAACGCATTGATGCATTCTGGGACAAGGGAATCGCTCGTGGTAAAACAACTGCAGAACAAAAAGAAGCATGGGCCAAGAATCTCCGTGCTGAAAACGATATGAAGACTGCAGTCCATGATGCTGATCTCGTCATCGAAGCGGTTCCTGAAATCCCTGAACTCAAGGCCAAGGTCTTCGCTCAACTCGATGAAATGGCTCCAGAACATGCCATTCTCGGAACCAACACATCCTCCCTGTCGATTGCAAGCATTGCAGCAGCAACCAACAGACCAGACAAGGTCATTGGCATGCATTTCTTCAATCCTGTTCCCATTATGGAACTTCTTGAATTGGTTCGACATGATACGTGTAGCACGGAAACCATCGCTCTTGCCAAAGCCGCTGGTGAAGCAATGAAGAAAACAACCATTCTCGTCAAGGATGTCCCTGGTTTTGCAACAAGCCGTCTCGGTGTTGTTCTTGGAAACGAAGCCATTCGCATGCTTGCCGATGGTGTGGCAAGTGCAGAAGACATCGACAAAGCGATGGTTCTTGGATACAAGCACCCAATGGGTCCACTACGATTGACCGATCTTGTTGGATTGGACGTTCGAAGAGACATCCTTCTCAATCTTCAACAATCCTTCAATGATGATCGATATGCTCCTCATCCACTTCTCGAAGAAATGGTTGCGAAAGGACATCTTGGAAAGAAATCAGGTCAAGGGTTCTTTGAGTGGTAAAGTCCGTAGAGTCTATATGAAGTCGTGAAATGGTCTTTTCATGGCTGCAATGGAATTAACGATGATGTATGTGATTGCGGGAGGATTGCTCCTCCTTACCATCGTTTTGATGTTCATGCTCAAAAACATCATGGACAAAGTTTCCGATCTTGAAGATGCAAACGATGGTGTTCTAAGCAAACTGAACATCTCACAAAAGAAAGGTGAGGCCGGTGAGCAACTCGTTGCATCTGTTACAGGCGACCTCATCGATGCGGGCATCCTTGAACAAGATGTCTCGCTTCCAGACAACAAAAGCATGGACTTCGCTTCGGTCATTGGAACCTCTGAAGATGGTGGAACCATTTACCTACCAATCGACAGCAAAGTCAACAAAGCCCCAACCAAGGTTCTCACAGAGATCAAGAAGTACATCGGTCGATCGTATGGTGATGGAAT
>CALBFP010000289.1 GCA_937894115.1 uncultured euryarchaeote | reverse complement strand
AATTTGCTCAGGAACAAGTAGTCCTTGCTTTGAATACTTCATTCCGATTTCGTGCAAAATGAGTACGTCATGCTCGATCAATCGAAACTTAGTGAGAACGGGCTTGAGTCGCTTCTCAACCCATGCCCAAAAATAGACGAGGCCTTGGAGAAGAAGAACCAAGGTGAAGATGGACGAGATCGATTGGTTCATTCTTCCTCATCTCCTTGGCTTCGAATTGGAAGGGTTGCGAGTTTGTATTCCAGACGAAGGACATGCAATCGAAAGTAAGCAGCATGCTCTGGATGAATAACGTCCGATGAATGCTGAGTAAGTGCTTGGATTGTGTGTTGAATCTTGATTTGTTCATCGATTGTTTCGATGATTTGATCGAGACCAAGATGAATGGAGACAAGCACAGTAGATACTGGATGCTCGATTGGAAACAGTTCAACCAATCGTTGAAATTGTCCTTGAAGAAGGCCAAATTCTGTTTGCCAGTCACCCCATGAATCTAGGACAGGATTGCGTTGAAACTGGTATTGTACATCGATAATTGTCTCAGCAATCTTTGGGTGAAGGAATCCAGGAATTGGTCGGCCGAATTCCCCATCATGAAGAGAGGCATCCAGCTCAGCAAGGTTGCTGAGTAAAGGAACAACCTCTTCTTGTTTAGCCAATTGAGGTTCAGATGCGATTTTAGTTGTAACAAACATCAACTTTTGATTTTCGTGAATTTGCAAAGAGCATTGAGATTGAAACTGATCGTTGAGAATCCTCTGCATTTGAAATGAGTTTGAAAAGCTCTTGTTCATCGAATCCAAACCCGAGAACAACACATCACTCAAGTCCTTCAGGCACATGAAGGCTTGATTTGTTTGCTCGAGTGCCTTTGAAATTGTGCGAATGGATTCAATCATGCTCGTAACCCTCCATGAGCGTCTGGATTCTCCTTAGTTCGAAGTACCACTCTTCAAGGAGGAAACCCGGGATATTGTCAGCACCTGTAGTTGAGATGATATCGATGAGCAATTCAACCCGTTCGATTGGTCGAAGAATGTTGTGTATGATGCTATGTTGGAGGGATCGCACCTGGCCAGAGAGATGATTTGACTCGATTTGATCGAGCTGTTCGATCGTTGCTTGGTGATATTCTTTGGCCAGTGCAATCCTTTGTTGGATGTCCTCAATATCCAACACTGTCCTTCACCATTTCAGTATCACGGTTGAGTTGTTCGAGGGCCTTACTGCTTTGCTCAAGATGGTTCTTGAGTTGAGGAATGGTTGAGTGAAGGGCAGAAATCTGATCCTTCAGAACAAGGAGTTCATCCATCGATTGGCTGGTTGATGTTTGTTGAATTTGGATGGATTGCTCAACATTTGATGAGATTCCAGTTGCAAGTTGTTGGAGTTGCTTTGCCTTGCGTCGCTGTACGAGATAAGTTTGCTCGTGAGATGCTTGTATTGCTTCGACAGTTGATGGGATTTCATTGACTACAGAGTCAAGTTGTACCTTGTATGCTTGGTGCCGTCGATTGAAGCTTTGCTCCTTGGCACTTGTCGACTTGAGTCGCTGCAAGAACTTGATCGACTCATTGAGTTGGTCGGTTTGGTTAACCTCAACCCGATGGGTTGCTGGGCGTTCAAGATTTACCGCTCCCCATAGGAGAACGAGTGCTACCATCAAAAATACTGCGTTAATAATTTCCATTTTTCTTCACCTCAATTGTTGTTGTCATCCTTCTTTCGCTTTCGATCACTACCGCCCGGAAGGATGTTCGGTCGGTTTCCATAAGCACCACCGAAGTAGTGGCGATGGAATGCATGGATTAGTTCACCATCCTCAATACAGTGGTGATAACCACTCTTGAAGTGGGCAGTCACCATTCGGCCGAGGAGACGGCCAAAGGCAGGAACTTGTGAAATGGTGTTATCAGTGATGGAATCCAAGTTTGGATTTTGAAGAATGATACGCTTCTTATGTGTCTTGACTTCCTCAGTTGAGACAATAAGGACGTTTGTACCTGGCTGATCTTCAGTCACTTGGACAGTCAAGGCAGTGTCGTTCTTTGAGAATTCAGCAGGGACCTTGTAGAGATTGATGAGAATCTTCTCAACACCTTTTGATTCAAGTCCCTTGCCGAGTAATTCAACAGCACGGTTGACCGACTGTTCAGTGAATCCCGTGTTAGCGTCCAAGAGTGTGTTTGGAACCATCGCATCAATGATGACAAAGCCACCTGCAGGAAGTGCTCCTTCCTTGCTTGTAGCAAGACCACGAACGGCCTCAAGAATGATTTCAGCATCATCAAGAGCGGTTTGAGGGTCTTCAGCTCGAGCCATCGAGAGAAGCTTTCCTCGAGAAATCTGGAGACTTGTACTCATTCGTACACGTCGTCGTTGTTCCCACGGTCCCTTTGGATCCTTGACGGTGTCATGGATGGTCATGTAATCGGATTCAGTAATTGCTTGTTCACGAGCAATGGCGATTCGCTCATCCGAAATGTCACCACGGATCAAGTCCATGTCTGGATGGCCCAAGAAGAGTTGACGGAGGATGGCGATGCTTGAACGAATTCGATGTACGTTACGCATGGTGTGGTCGAATCGGTCGACCAACGTAACGGAGATGCCATCGAAGCGTTGACCAGCCTTACCCCAAACAGTACGGAGCAAGGTTG
>CALBFP010000288.1 GCA_937894115.1 uncultured euryarchaeote | reverse complement strand
CCAACCATGTAAACGAAATCTCCAGGAGATGGGTTCTTTTCATGCGATTGTCTGCCGTCAGAGAGGCGTCGAGGCATAAGGCCTACAGTCCCACAATAGACAAGGGGTTTTCCAATATAGCGTTCATCAAAAACAATTGATCCGTTGATTGTTGGGATTCCAGATTCATTTCCCCCCACGCGAACACCAGCATGTACACCACGAAGAACTCGAGATGGGTGAAACAATGTCGAAGGAAGTTCACCAGACCAATCTGGAGGTCCAAAACAAAACACATCCGTATTGGCAATTGGTCGAGCGCCAAGACCCGTGCCAAGTATGTCTCGATTAACTCCCACAATACCCGTCATTGCGCCCCCGTATGGATCAAGTGCTGATGGAGAATTGTGCGTTTCTGCCTTCATGCAGATTGACCAATCATCATTCCAAGCAATAACACCAGAATTATCATGAAAAACAGAAAGCAGCCAATCAACTTCCTTGGCCATGTCATGTGTTGGTTTCATAATGTGCGTTTTGAAAAGTGAGTCAATCTCTGTATCCTCGTTTGTTTCTGTATCAATATGGTGTATTTTGCTTGCAAATATTTTGTGTTTGCAATGTTCGCTCCATGTCTGCGCTAAACACTCAAGTTCCACGTCTGTTGGTGCATCCGGAGAGATACCCACAGCATTTCGAGCAGTCTGTGTTTCACTATCCCGATAATGATTGCGTATGGTTTGCATTTCATTGAGATTCAACGCAAGCAAACCCTCATTGGAAAGTCGAAGAAGTTCCTCATCGCTCACCTCCAGATTGATGATTGATGGTGATTGTCGCTCGATGTTTGGTCGAGAAGGATACGTCATCGCGTTTGCCTGGCCAGTCTCCAATTGCTGTTGAGTTGTGAGAATTGATTTTTCAATAAGCCGATTGAACAGCGTTGACGCTAACCACTCATGATCAATCGTATCCGGAAGTTCAAGAAATGCATACGAAATGTAGGTTGCAATTGTCGATTCGCCTTCTGGAAAAAGAATGCGGAACCCGTCGTTTGCAGCTGCACCTGGATTGTCCGTAACACCTGGTTTAAACCCGACCGTAACCGTCAGAATCGGTGGAGATGGGAAGAAATTTTTGTCCCCAAGAAGTGATGTGTTTGTAACACCATACTCAATGATTGGATCAGAAAATATGTCTTGAACACGGGGCTCAATCTCTGACGCACCATACTGGCTACGAATAAGATAGCCGCGAATGCTTCGAACCTTTCCAACATCAATTCCATGGTCTGCAAAAAGTTGCCGTTGAATGACGTCCCCTAAGACATCGCGCATTCCATCCGTTTGCAACGGAGTGACTTCAACTCGGACTTCGTGTGCTGACATTGGTTCCGACCCAAACCAAGTTCGTCACATACGCTCTTTGAATACTGCGGAATGATTCACTCCGTGTTAAGGGCTGTTTTGAGAAATTGGCCAGTATAACTTTGTTCAACTTTTGCGACTTGTTCAGGGGTTCCCTTAGCGACAACCAATCCACCTCTGTCACCACCTTCTGGGCCCAAATCGATGACATAATCGCTGCATTTGATAACGTCGAGGTGGTGTTCGATGACAATGACAGAATGACCTTTTGAGCGCAATTCCAACAGAACATCAATGAGAAGTTGAACATCGCTGAACGAAAGACCTGTTGTTGGTTCATCAAGAATATACACAGTATGTTTGTGGGGTGGGCGGCGAAGTTCACTGGCCAATTTTACACGTTGAGCTTCCCCGCCAGAGAGAGTCGTTGCTGGTTGACCTAAGCGAATGTATGCGAGTCCAACAGCATTGAGAGTCTCCAAGGTTCTGTGTATTTTCTTATGATTCTTGAAAAATTCGACCGCCTCACCAACGGGCATTTGCAACACATCGTGAATGGTTTTTCCCTTCCATGTAACTTCAAGACACTCCCGAGTGTAACGCTTTCCATTACATATGTCGCATTCAATCCAGACATCTGGTAAGAAGTTCATTTCTAGTTTAATCGATCCTGCGCCAGAGCAGGCTTCACATCGACCGCCTTTTACGTTGAAGCTAAAGGCTCCTGGAGAGTAACCTCGCTCCTTTGCAAGCGTGGTTGTAGAGAAGAGTTTTCGTATTTCGTCGAAGACTTTTGTGTACGTAGCTGGATTTGAACGAGGGGTTCTTCCGATTGGCGATTGATCAATGATGATGGCCTTGTCAACATGTTCAAGGCCTTCGACGCTGGAATGTTTTCCCGCCAGTTTTTCTGAATTGTGGAGATGACGTTGAAGGACTGGAGAAAGAATTCCAGATATTAGAGACGACTTCCCTGAACCTGAAACACCGGTGATAGCTGTGAAGCAACCAAGTGGTATGCCAATATCGATGTTGCTAAGATTGTTGTGTTGAGCACCATTAATTTGAAGCCATTTTTCGGACGGAAGGTTCCGATTTTTAGGTACTTCAATGGATCGGCGACCGGAGAGGTAGGCTCCTGTAACGGAACTTTTTGATTTCATAATTTTGTTTGGGGTGCCGTTTGCAACGATGATGCCCCCTTCCAGTCCCGCGCCAGGTCCAAGATCGCAAATCCAGTCTGCCTGACGTAATGTGTCTTCATCGTGTTCGACGACCAAAAGGGTGTTCCCAAGATCGGTGAGTTCTCTTAA
>CALBFP010000287.1 GCA_937894115.1 uncultured euryarchaeote | reverse complement strand
AAGCAGAACCATACATTCGATCGGGGCTTGCTGAGCCATTTGCGATGGCAATTGTTCGTGGTGTTGATGACGCTCAAGTCTTGGATTTGTGGGAATCGACATGGTGGCGACAATATCCTGAGGACGATGTCCTCATTGTTTCAGTTCTCGATGGTATTCACTCGGAAGATGTTGCACGAACCATCAATGGATTTCGAGGCGAACACCCAGAATTGGCAATGGCTTGCATCAACAAACACGTTACAACCGATTGGGCGACCATGCTTCTTGAATCAGGATTTGAAGAACAACCAGATGCTGTTCGTGACGTGTTGGATGGGGGAGAACCACACATTGTTGCACGAATTCGAAGGATGAACGTCAATAAGAAAGGCCTACCGCCTGGCCTCGGTGGTAAAGTAAAAACGACCCCCTTAGGCGAAAAAAAGAAGCCATCTAATGCTGCCGATGAACGAAAATTCATGAAGAACATGAACAGTGAGCAATGGGCTGGATTGTACAGTACCCATCTCCGAGGTTGTATTGATAACACTCAGAATCGAACAAAAATTCGGAGGATTTACGAAACTGGTTGGGTGAACGACAAAACGACAAAGAAAGGGCTCAACGATTGGGGGAAATTGCTTGGAATATCGGGAAGAACAACCATGCTTAAAGAACAGTTGTTAAAGGAAGTCCGAAAGAAGGCGACAGATATTCGATCCTACGTTCGAAACCAAATGGATTGATCATCGATGACCGACCTCAACATTGGCGGTATCGTCAAGCGAACCAAAATTTATGGTCCAGGATGGAGAAGTGCCGTTTGGTTACAGGGTTGTACGCTTGCTTGCAAAGGTTGTTGGAACAAAAAACTGTGGCCGACCAAAGGTGGTACCTTCTACACGCATGAGGAACTCTTGTCAGAATTGCTGAGTGCAACCGATTGTGAGGGTGTTACGTTTCTTGGAGGAGAACCGCTACAACAAGCAGAAGCTTTATTGCCATTGCTCAAGGATTTGAGAGCCATTGGCAAGAGTATTTTCATCTATTCAGGGTACAATCGAGATGAGTTGGATGAGACGCAACTTGCCTGTGTTGAGCAAGCAGATATCGTTGTCCTTGGCCGCTACATCCAAGAACTCAGGAATACAAATCTTCGATGGCGAGGTTCAGAGAATCAAGTTGTTGAATTCTTGACCGATCGATACTCAACAGAGGATATGAATGGAGAAGCATCTGAATACGAAGTACACATTCATCCTGATGGAACTACCACGGTACTCGGATATCCTCCAACAGACCCTCAATCGCTTTATTCATAATGCTCCGATGAACCTAAATACAAACGACAAGCGTTGGAAATCATGGATTCTGAATCTTCACCCATGGAAGAGATTCATTCGAATCCAGACCTTGGCGAAGGCACTCAAAGTGCTCCGTCAGACTATACAAAGTTCCAATCCCTAAAGTACGGACATAAGACAAGCGACCCAAAATATTCAGATGCCTGGGGCGATTTGAAGCGATTTATTCTGTTTCCGAATCACTTACCAGATCTCCACATACCAACCGCAGATTCCATGGGAGAGGTTGTTGATAGCCTCGAATTGAGTATGGTCGGGAGGTGGTTAGTTCGAACAAGAGAAAAAAATGTACCGTATCTTATTGCGGGAATTGTAATTTTTTTCATCGCCATTTGGCTTGCTGTGAATGTTGCATTTTACATGCTGTATGAGTTGATTTCAAAATTTGAGTTTTTTGAAAAGTACCTGTCGGAAACAAGGAGTGTCGTCGGAGTATCTTCATTTGGAGTGGTGGCGGCTATAGTTGGCAAAGCAATCTATGAATACAACACTTCTACTCGGAAATGGAAAAATCATACCCCTCCTCTTTGGAAAAAAAAGAACAATCAACGACTGAAAGACTGGCACACCAGTCACTTAGATTTCCTCAGAAAGCGTAACGTCAATAAGAACCTTCGCAAAATGATGGGGCATGTCATTGAGAGATATTCAAAGGAAACCAAAAATATGCACTGGAGTAATGGCGATAGAGATCAATTCACCACGCCAATTGAGCTCACGGATGTTGTAGGCGATTCTTCTCACTACGATGCTGAAATGGCAATAAAGGATGAGGACATAGCCTTTTACGAGGCATTTCTCAATGACGCTATCAACAAATTAGAACCTAATGAAAGAGAAACATACTACATCTTCAATGGTGTCGCTTCATCAGAAATACCTCGTGTTTTACCGCCAACAATCAATCAATCATATCTCACGGAACTTACTGAACAACTGCATAAACGAACCAAAAGAATCTCAAGTAATGATGTGATTGAAAAATGGATCGATCTCCTTGATCAACCTGATTTTGATGCTCGAACAATTTCGACAGAAGAAAAAAACACAGAAATTACCATCCAAGAATTGATTGATTTGATAAGCCCAACATCCGATAAAGGTTCTCAACTGATTGCGATTAAAGGAAACTCTGGTTTAGGAAAGACAACACTAATGACTCAACTATGCATCCATTTTTTGAAATCAGAGCAAACAACGACCCTACCTTTGTTTATTCGCGCAAGAGAGATAAAAAACATAGACATCGATGGGAGCATTGGTTTGAAAACACTTTCAAAGAGCAAACCATACATTTCCGAATGGTTGGATTTGTCTGAACACAAGCTTCTCATCGTTGATGGCATTGATGAGAACATGAACATGAATCAGAAACTTTTGGACAACCTACACAAAACAGCCAAACTGCACAAATCGCATGTAATTTGCACAGGTAGGATGAATATTGAACCTTCAGATTACTTCACAACCTATCACCTCTCCGAATTTACTGAAGATTATCTCCATCAAATGATTCGTAGATCTAGCGATAACCCACACAATAGGGTTATGCTCAATCGATATCTACCCGACAAATTGAAGCAACACCCACTCGTATTGTTCGGTTCAGCAGACATATTAACCACGAATGATGGTGACTTTGAATCCGCCAATCTTTCATTCCATGCACTGGCGGATCTAATATTCCAGCGCGATGTCATAGAGAGTAGGAAGAAATATGGCATTAGTAAACCACAAGTCAACTTGCTGAATACGATAGGCGAATTTGCACTTCAAAAAATCATCGATCCCAATCACCCTTTGCCCGAAAATAATCAAGTCTTTGAAGTTGCTGAAAAATGGGAATTGGTAGATGAAAATGGAGTGAATGAAACCTTACTCGAAGGGTATTTCATTATGCATTCAATTGATGATAGTGACGAGTCGCATGACACATTCATAGAAGCCTGGGAAGAACTTTATTG
>CALBFP010000286.1 GCA_937894115.1 uncultured euryarchaeote | reverse complement strand
CCACAAATGAAGGTAAATTGGTGAGCTTTCTGGAATCGTACCAACCCTTCTGGTTAAATTTCGTTGAGATTGGATTGTCCACAATATTGGCATGAATGTACGTTCCTTTCGAGCGAGCAAGCCAGTTTTCATCGTGCTCAACTGAAATCATCTCATATCTTGAGGATAACTCGACCGTGCCTTCACCGCTGCCGAATTCTAAGATCACCGAGTTGTCGGGAAGATTGTCGTGTATCCAATCCATGACCTCATCTGGGAGCATCCAACCTGTCCTCATGCAATTCCACCCAATTTGGACACAAGATTTTCAGCGAGTGCTTCAGCACCATTGGCGAGTCGTTGAGGTTTAGAGGTTGAGGAATGGTTCAACAATTTCTCAATGCCAAGCCGGATACTTCTTTCCGTTCTATGCTTGACAACATATCCCCAACCTTCCTCCTCGGCCAACAAACAACGAGCCAACTGATCATCCATACCAGTTTCGAGATTTGGGTAGAATAAAGCCGGGAGACCAAAGGCTCGTGTTTCATGAAAAGAGTTGTAGCCGCCTGCTTGAACAACAGCATCAAAACCGTTGAAATATTGCGAATTGGGATAATCCCGTAAAACATGAATGCGGGGTAATTCCACATGAATTCTTGACCCAATCATTGATTCACCCAAAACGATGTGAATGTTATCATGCTTCAAGAGCTCATCCAATGTCATGCGAATTTCGCTTGTGATGTCGTTAATCTGTCCAGCACCAAGTTGAACGTAAATTGCTCGACAATCTTGAGGGATGCCCAGGCGAAATCGAGCGTCGGTGCGAGAGAGCAGATCGTGTTCATTGAGGAGAACGATTGGAGCACACGTGATGAGTTCAACACCATGCTCTGATTGTTTGTCAGGCTCGCCATGAGCGTCTCCTGGTCGCACAATTGCATCGAAGTGTTGCACGCTATCAACTGGGATTCTCGCCCCTTTTCTGAACATGCCTCTTCGCATCCAAACTTTCTTCAGATTCTCCCGTCCTTGAATGGCCCTTAACATGCCACGGTATGGAAACGCTCCGTCGAACACAAACATGGAGGGATTGTGGGTTTCAAGGCACAGCGTGAGTTCTTCCTCGAGGAGTGCATTCCATTCATTTGAGTCTACGCCTTTGAAGTATTTCGGACCAGAGATATGATGGGATGGTATGCCGTAAGGTTTCAACAAATGTAGTGTTGGCATGGTGGTGAAAAAAATCACTTCAAGTTCTGAATCCTTGGCTTTCATTCTTTTTGCTAATGCGAGCATGCGTGTGAAGTGGCCGAATCCGACACCGTTTGTAGGAAACATCACCACACAGTTGCCTTTGTTCAGAGACCTGCCTGCTGGATTTAGACTCTGGCCCTTTGGTAGGGATTTCAACCCGACCAGTTCCAGTCCGATAAGGAACATCATAAAAGGCAAAGAGACAACCAGGAATGGAGCTCGCCAAGGTCGGCGAATGGCGGTGGTGATGTGAGCGCCTAACCGGAGGGATGGGGAATTCCTCAAACGGTGTATTTCTCGCCTCAATCTCATGACATTTGTACTGTCATCGATGCTTTGTCCCTCCTCGTACTCCTGTCGTCAACATTGTGTTATTGTCATGTCGGTGTGTATTGAGTTCACCGCTGGATTACCGAAGGCTCATCTATGGGCGACGCCACCACAAATCATGCCAACGCTGTTGATTACAGGCGGTGCGGGGTTCATTGGCAACTACACAGCCGAGATTGCACTGAAGCAAGGTTGGAATGTTCGCATCCTTGACAATCTTTCAACAGGCCTCCCAAAAAAGGCTTCGAGGCTTGAAGAGCTTGGAGCAAAAGTCATCATTGGTGATGTGCGAAACAAAGACACTGTCACGCTTGCGGTCGAGAAATCCGATGCTGTCATTCATCTTGCAGCCCAAGTTTCGGTTCCACAATCCATGGACTATCCGGAAGAAACCTTTGAAATCAATGTAGTGGGGACAGCAAACCTAATTGAGGCCTGCCAAGATCACGGCATTTCTCGTTTTGTAAT
>CALBFP010000285.1 GCA_937894115.1 uncultured euryarchaeote | reverse complement strand
CTATGCGTCATTTGAGGGTACCGCGTCCTCAAACGACGATGTGGATTGAGTTTTGTAAAGCCAGAGGATGGTACAGTAGCGGGTATCGCGTTCTTTCCGTCGACGGTGATTCCGCAATTCCATTAAACTCAGCAGCCCCTAATTCGGAGGATGCTTCTTGGAAAGGACTCCCTTTTGTAGATCTTGAACGCAGCGAAAATCATACGCGCCATTACTGGGATCACCTTTCACCAGAATTACAAAATGAAGCAATGGAAATTCTACCGCACTCTTTTGAAATTCAAGGTGATGTTCTGCTTGTGAAGGTTCCTGAGGCTTTGTTGCAACATGAAATAGAGATTGCAGAAGCAATGCTGAAACAATTTCCAAACGTTCGGGTTGTGTGTCATGACGAGGGAGTGGAGGGAGAATTTCGGATCCGTAATCTACGTGTACTTTCTTCAAGAGAAAACGATTCAACAACCGAGACAACCTACAGAGAACATGGACACGAGTTTCAGATCAACCCTGCCGAGGTTTATTTTTCAGGTCGTCTAAGCACACAGAGGAAAAGCACATTTGAAGCCGTAAAATCATTCAAACAAACAAAGGGCAGACCGCTTGTTGTATGTGACCCATACGCAGGAGTGGGACCCTCTTTGGCCCTTTTGCATTCCAATGCAGAACTTGTATCTGCAAGCTACGTGAACGATATGAATCCATCAGCAAAACGCCTTCTTGCAGCAAATATGGAGAAATTTCATGCGATGAGAAAACAAGGAGGCGAGTACTTTGTCGATTGCATGGATGCAAGGGAACTCGTCACCGCTCGACCGCAGTACGTGGGTTGTGCTGATGTCTTATTGGTAAACCTCCCGCATGATGGCATCGAACACCTGCCTGCACTTCTATCGCTTCTTAAGGATGAGGAAACACTGGTTTGCGGATGGACAATTGTGAATAGAGAAACCGATGTTTTGAGCAACCTTCACACGCAGGTTCAGGCTTCAAAAAGGTCGATTCGAACACATGACATTCAGGAAATCAAAGGATTTTCAACATCAAAGGCAATGTACCGATATGAATTGATATTATCGAGGCCAGACAATCGCTGATTTGATGAACAACCACTCCCCCCCACGTATCATGCGCAACGTCA
>CALBFP010000284.1 GCA_937894115.1 uncultured euryarchaeote | reverse complement strand
TGGCTTGAGGTCGATCATGAGGCTAACACCTCTGTACTCGGTTTGGAGTTTGAGATTTCTGCAAGTGTTTCCGCAGCGGCAACCCTTTCGTTGCCTCAATCAACTTCCAATACCTCTGAGAATGGTGATGATGATGATGAAGATGAGGAAGATGATGAATTGGATCTTGGTATTGATTGGAATTTAGGCGGTTCGTGTAAAATCGAAATGAGTCTGCTAACGATTGCGCAAAAACCTGTGGCATCCGAACCAAAAGAGTTGCTTAAATCTCCATCTGTTCAAGCAAGTCTTTCAGCCATTGGAACGAACGTTCAACAAGAAAATGCTCCTTCAAACCAGTCGCTGGAGTCAGTAAAATTTACTGGAACGATTTCGACGGATAAAACCACACTCGAGACTGTTATTGAATTCAAAGCGAGCGCTTGGACAGTTCGAGCACTTGCTGTCCTCATCTCTGGTTCAAATCCAGTCACGTTGTTGGCTGCGTTGGCACAACTTGCAACCGGTGGCAACACAATACGGGACATCTCGTTGCAAATTTACAAAGTGAACGAAACCAACTCGCTCGGTATTGAAGGTGGTTTGAAAATTGCCGGTGTGGGATTGACGTTGGGTGCATCGACAAAAACAACCGATCGAATCCCAACGTACACCGAAACATCGACTTCAACAACCGACAAGCCCTACACACCGCCTGAATACCATACCAACAACGAAGGCCAGCCTGATGCTGAGACTGTTCCGACGACAGTTTCTGACCAAATAGGCTACATTGCTACTGAACTGAAAGATAAGATGGGAGCTTTGTTGTGGGGGTGACATTATGTTCGTAAAGAAATTCGGAGTATTCTTACGTTTTGGATTTTACAATCTGGGGCTGAAAGACCATAAACTCAATCACAAATTGCTAATCGAGGAGGTTTTGGTTTGATTCCGACAATGGCGATTGCTTGTCAGGCGATTGATGTATCCGCTGGCCCAGCATGCATGGAATTAGTCATGGATTTGGTTGATTCAGTTCAATCGGCAGTATCTGTTGTCGAAAACGCAGATATTTCGATGCCGACACATGCAGGTCTTGGACTCCGTTTCGATTTGAATGGTGTCGGAGGAGGCGATGACGAAGAAGGCTATG
>CALBFP010000283.1 GCA_937894115.1 uncultured euryarchaeote | reverse complement strand
ATCCCGAGGAGAACATCCGTCCAATTGCGACTGTTCGTTCCAATGAAGTTGATGGTACTGTTGAATGGTTTAGCGGAGATAAGCTCCAAAACCCATCGCTCCGGGGAGTTGAGCTCACCGGTGGAAAGAAAGAAGGGTTCCGTACGCTGAAGATTGCTTTCGAACCCGATATTAACGTACCAGGTGGTTGCGATAAGGATGTTGAAAATGTACTCAATGGATCTGAGTTCCAATTGGAAGTTCTTGTTCGATCGAAGGTCAATCTCCAAGTCGAGACGACGTGGTATCGAGGAGGAGACTCTGGTGTTCCAGAGGGGACCCCGATTGAGGGTTCAGTTTCACTTGTACGAGGCCGACTTGATATTGCGATTGGGGACGAAGAAATCCAATTCATCCGCCAGTACAGAGATGAAACCGGTGCATGGGTTACGATGTCAGCTGCCACCAACAGAAGCGACACGGACGAGCAAGGAATTGCAAGTTTCACGTGGGAATTCGATGGGCGAACATGCGATGGAACAGAATGTTCGGGAGAGTGGCAAGTTATTGCTGTGTACCTAGGCAGTCAAAACTTCCAAGCGTCTCAGAACAACATAACCTTCGCAGTCGATTACAGACCAGCTGCGGAAATTGAGGCCAAAGGTTTCTTCGATGGAGGTACAATAATGTCTCTAAGTATCGTATTGATGGCATTACTCGTTGCGAGTGCGTTGTACTATCGTCGAGTAGTCAGTCGGCGACAAGTCCAGTCTCTGCGCGGTATTCTTACGGATACAATGATGCAACTCGAGGCAAGCAACGAATACATCAAGATCATTTTCGACTGTTACAAGAACCTCGTCAGGCATTTCAGAAAGTATGGTTTCATGAAGAAGGTTTACGAAACCACTCGTGAATTCGAAGCAGCGGTTCGCGCAGCGTTCAACATGGTTCCGCCACAACAACTTGACGCGTTCCTTACCATCTTCGAAGAAGCGAGATATTCCGACCACAACATTGGGGTCGTGCAGCGTGATGAGGCAATTTCGACATTGGGCGCCATTACAACATCCATTACTGCAGCGTTGGGCGAGGATGCACAAATTAAGCGATTTGAGGCAACAGGTCTCTACGACAAGCAAACGAAGGCAGGAGAATTCGTAGCTGCTGATGGGACGCTTCGTCAAGCGGGGATCGTAGAGGGAGAATCCTCCGATTTTAAGATTTGAATTGCGAATCCTTTCCCCAGAAAGCCGATACGAGCCAACCTTCAAGGGTTGGATGCGTTCTCATGCAGTCATGGAAGACTGGAAGTTACTCATCGACCAAGCAATGCAAGTTGAGGCCAACAACACAATTGAAGCACACAAAATCTACGGCGATGCTGTTCGTTCAGCGCTGGCCCAAACCCAGATGCTGCTTGGTGACTTGGAGGCTGCACAGGTTATTGAGGCGCTTTATGGAGCGCTTGTCGCCTACTCGCAACAAGTTATGCTGAGGATGAAAGCGGAAGACCCTGAGGTTGGTGGCGTAGATCATGCGTTTCGCGCAGGACAAGCCTACGGAGTTTCTTGTGTATTGAATCACCTTATCGATCAATTAACCGATGTTGCTGGAATTACGGCATTGGGCGCTCTTGATGATTTTTCGGACACCCTTCATGACGAGATTATCGTTCAAGGTCGAGCAGCAGGTCTTACTGTGGAACTCCTCGATGCTAAAGGCAATATTCTGTTCGAATAAGCCCGATATTCGCGTCGGTGCCTTCATAATGGGTTGGCTGGTCGCAGGAATGCCTCAAAGCATCGAGGGAGTCATATGAGCAAGCCAACACGAAAGACAAATGCTGATTTGGTCGGTATAATCGACCAACTGAAAGCCCAGTCTCGTGACACTGGCGCTGCACTGTGGCGAGATGTTGCACAGCGGCTTTCCAAGAGTCGCAAAAACTGGGCCCAACCGAACCTAAGTCGCGTAACCCGTTACGCTCCTGAAGGTGCGACCGTTCTCGTACCTGGAAAATTGCTAGGTTCGGGAGAAGTCTCAGGTAATCGTACCATCGCCGCCTACAGTGTCAGTTCCAATGCACGAGCCAAAATTGAAGCCGCAGGTGGACGCGTTCTTACCTATGGTGAACTAATGAATGAAAACCCAAAAGGAAACGGGGTGATTATCCTTGGATGAAGCAACCACACATGTTTTTGATGCCGATGGCCTCGTTTTAGGGCGCTTGGCCTCAACGGTCGCTGATATGCTTCTCAAATCAGCACGTGCAGATCGTGACGATAAAGTCGTCATCATCAATGCCGAGAAAGCAATTGTTTCAGGAAGTTCACGTTCGGTTTTCCAAAACTATCACCAAAAGTATGAACTCAACCACGCTCGAAAGGGCCCGTACTTCCCACGCATGCCCGACATGATTCTCAAAAGAACAGTTCGTGGAATGCTTCCATATCAACGAAAGAGCAGTGGTCGCCGTGCACTGAGAAACCTACGCGTTGAAATCGGTTGTCCACCACATCTAACTGCTGATCTTCCGGAAGGACATGTTGAAGGCGATGCGAGCAGTATTCGCAAATCGTTGCCAGAAAGTTTCGTACGTTTGGGTGAAATCAGCGCTAGTCTGGGCGCACCCGCACATCGATGGAATGGAGGTGAACAGTGATGGCTCGAAAGAAAAAATCGGTCGAAAGTTCAGGAAAACGCAAGACGGCAATAGCTCGGGCTTCGGTCAAAGCCGGTAAGGGGCGCGTCCGTGTCAACAGCGAGCCAATTGAGATTTTACAACCCGCACTTGCCCGACGCAAAGCGATGGAACCGCTCGTCATTGCAGATGCGATGAACAGATTGTCAAAAGTCGACATCAACCTGACAACAACAGGTGGAGGAATTATGGGTCAAACCGATGCCATCCGTACGGCAATTGCTCGTGGGCTTGTTCACTACAACGGCGGAGCAGAAGGAATCGACGAAGAGTTGCGAGATGAATACCTTCGATTTGATCGAAGTTTATTGGTAAACGACCCTCGACGTAAGGAGCCGAAGCACCAACTCGGTCGCGGTGCTCGCCGAAAGAAACAAAAATCATATCGATGAGGTGAAAGAAAGATGATAATACCAATCCGTTGTTTTAGTTGTGGAGTCGTTATTGCTCACAAATGGGATGAGTTCAACAACAAAGTCGCCGAAGGAGCAAGTGTTAGCGATGCACTCGATGCAGTCGGCCTCGAGCGATATTGCTGCCGTCGTATGTACGTCGGACACATCGATTTAATCGAGGAAATCGTTCCATTTAGCGCTCAACACAAGTGAGGAGATTCACGGGCCTGTGGGTTAGCTTGGCCTATACTTGGCGGCTGGGGGCCGTCAGACCCCAGTTCAAATCTGGGCAGGCCCACTCCTCATACGTTTAGAGAACCGCTGTGCCGAGAAAGCCTTGCATTGATATGGCTTGGATGCTAGCGTGATGCATGCGCCTTCAAACGACGGCACTGATTTTCCTGATGTTGGGGATGTCAATCACGCCGTTGATATCGGCGGATTCAACCATTTCTACCACAACAACATGGAGCGGCACCATCGTCCTTAATGGAAATGTTACGGTTGATTCATCAACCACACTTCTGATAGAACCGGATACGGTTGTCGATGCACAATCCTACTGGCTGCAGATTGATGGAATACTCGAAGCTGAGGATGCAGAGTTCATGACAACGTTGACTCCAACGAGTCTTGGATCGACAGGAGCTGGATTGTGGGGAGGAATTTCAATTTCTTCTACTGGAAGCGCCACTCTCACAAACACCAGTATATCTGGAGCAGAGTCTGCTTTGAAGGTTTATGGTGATGCAACGGTTCATGAGTCCATTACAGTCACAAACAGTTACGTTGGTTTCGATGTTGCTTCCACGGGGACTTTGTCTGCAGAGAATGTCACAATGTCCACCATCGACATTCAATCCATCGTTAATCATGGCGTGCTTGCAATCAATACAGGCCTCTTTACAAATACTGCAACAGGTATACATTCGACGAACGACTTAACGGCAAATGACGTTTCGTTCTTCGATACAGGGGTTGCGATTGACATCGTCTCAGGGACGGCAGGCGTTGTTGGATTGGGACTTGATAACGTGAGCGTTGGAATCGGTTCAGATTCAGGCGCCTCAACCACCGTTTCAAGCATCTATGGTCAACACGTGGCTCTCGCAGTCGACGGTACGGATGCCGATGACCTCTTGGTTTCAAACGCCATCATTTCAGGTGACCGACTTCTTTGGGGCACGATGAACAGCATCACTCTTTCCGACATTAATTTCACGCAGCTTGATACCGAGCGGTCCGTAGCTGACGTCCGTTGTCTCGTCGAATGTACTTTTGACAACATCCATCTGCACAACACTGATGTTGCTATGGACGTTGATGGACCAGGACTAATCACAGTTGCGAATTCAACGATTTACGCAGAACAAATTGGATTGCGGGCGTCGGGAACAGGCTTATTGTCAATGGAATCAACAACACTAATCTCAAACGGCACCGCTTTATCTCTTTCAAGTATTGATTCCGAATTAAGCCATTCAACCGTATCACTCAACGATGGAACAGGTCCAGCCGTTAAACTGCTTGAAGGCCATCATCACTGGGACGACGTTGACGTGACAAAGCCTTACAACAACTTTGACACAGAATCAACGGGAATTGATGCATGGTATACCTCAATCACAGCCTCTTCAGTCGCAACCGACGGATTCGCGTATGGCGTCGAGGTTGAAGACTCGACGCTGAGTGCCAGCATTGGAACATTTGTCAACGGAAATGTACGGGGGATTCATGCGATTGATTCCCAGATCAATGTTGGCGATTTAACGACAACTGCACAAGAGCAAGGGCTCGTTTTGAGCGAGCTGTCAACAGCGATTATTGAAGATTGGACGGCGAATTTACACAATTCACCCCTGCTTCTAGAGGATGGCTCTGCCGCCCATGTTCGAACGTTCACACCACTCAATACAGCACAGTCTTCAAGTGACGCATTGGGTGACGGACTGCTTCTTTACGGAGGCCCTACCACAAGCACCATTTCAACCACAGAATACGGTTACCTTCACGAAACCTATGTCTCTTTTGTCGATACTGACAACCAGCCAGTACAAGCAACTGCAGATGCATATGGATTTTCAACACTGGCCGATACAAACGGGATTGCCTCCCTCCCTCTGCTTGCCTCTGGAACGCATGTTGAAGTGCTGTACGATGGCCAGGGAGTTAGCAAGGAACTCTTTGGAAATCAGCAAGGACAGACCGTACAAATTGTAACGCTACCCGAGGGCGATTGGAATCTACCGGCGTCTTCCACAATTGTGCTGGGTGCAAGGCCAGATGGCCAACCCCACCTCCTGAATGGCAATCTGGTGTTTGGCACCCAATCACAACTCAAACTTGTTGACACCACTCTGATTGTTGATGCATCTTCTTCGGTCGATCTCGGATCTTCAGGTACACTCAGTGGTGACAATGGTGTATTGAATGCAACATCACTAACGCTGAGTGTACAATCAACATTGTTATCGGAAGGTGAAGGGCTGGAAGTTCAATCCCCTGTTCAGTGGTCATGCTCCCAACCCCAGACCGTCTCCAACATTCGTTTCATGGCATCTGTTACTCTTTCACCACTGTGTGAGGTGGAGATGATTGGCGGCCAAGCAGATGTGGCCATATCCATCGGCTCTGGCGCATCGTTCTCATTGATTTCTACAGTTAACATCGAGGTGTTGGATAAAGGAATTCCAGTTGAAGGTGCAACCATCATTGTCGGGGGACAAACGGTTCAAACGAATTCAGCGGGTCAAGCGACAGCTCAAACAACAGCTCGTACGGTTAACGCCCAAGGCGATGTTCAAGAAGGAACCAAAACAGTCACGATGCAAATCGGATCGTTTACTGAGTTCTATGCATGGGATACCAAACAATCAACATCCCACACCTTCATGGCATCAACGGTTCCAAACGGCGTAGTGACCTCTTGGTTAATTTTGGAGGAAACATGGAGCCCTTATCGCCTTGAAGGTGACCTAACGATTGCGTCAACGACCAGAATGACAGTGAATGATGGCGTTGAACTTCGTATTGCATCAGATGCTGTAATCGACGTGAATGGCGTGTTTGAGGCTGGTGCTGCAACCATTTCTTCAACTGGATTTGGAGCTCGATGGGGCGGTCTTGTGCTGGACGGAGTTGTTGGATCTCGCGTCGACTTGTCGGGTACGACTCTTGTTGAAGGCTCTCCACTTGTCACCTTTTCAGGACTTGGTGAACTCAGTGCCCAAGGGGCTCAGTTCGCTCGTTCTGCTGGAGCAGACCCGCTGTTCAATATCCACGCATCGGCGCAATCTACCCTAACGCTCATCGATTCAGAATTGCGTGATGCTGGGTCGATGTGCATTCAGAGTCAAAGTGAGGATTCTACGATTGTTCTTGAAAGAGTGACCCTTTCGGATTGCAATGGAGATGGAATTTGGGCTCGTCTCTCTTCAATACAGGTTCGAAACATTTCGCTTGAGGGTGGTATTGAAGACGGAATTGATTTAATCGGTGTAACGGGTCAACTTAGTGGTGTACAATCCGATTTGTTCAATGGAGATTATGTTGTTCGCTTGCAATCGATTGAAGAACGATTCCATTTCCAAGATTCTACAATTCACGCAGGTGCAGAAGGCGGTATATTCGCCTCGAAGTGCGATGATGTGGTACTGAGCAATCTAACAGTGATTGGGGCTCCAGCAATTGATCTTGATGAAACATCTGGAGTAATGCACAACATCGTTCTTCAGGGCGAGAACTCTGGTATCGGTCTCACCATACGACACGGATTGTCGGAACCGCTTGTTGGAGAAGGTATTCAAATCTCAGACTATTCGATCGGCCTCAAACTTCACGCTCATGGGTTTGAGGATCCATCGCCTGCGGTGATGAGAAACATGTCCATTGATTCAATTGAAGCCATTTCAGCCGAATTGTTTGATCTTCGCATGGAGGCATCAACAACAAGTGGTAACATTTCAATTGCAAGCAGTACAATCAACGCCGTCGACTCTACTCTTACAGGAGCAATCCTGCTCGATTCGGATGGATTGCTAAGTGAATGGACAACACATTCATTGCAAGCGTTTCTTGGTGGAGAGGTTGTTAATGCATCCTATTCTTTGATATCGGACATGTTGTCTGCACCAATCGAAGTTTCTGGCTCCTTTATTGATGTTGAAATGCTCTACAAGCAGACAACCGGCGATGGCTCCACGTCGGCAGCAGAAGCCACTGCAACAGTCGTATCGGCGTTGAGCCTTCCAACAACGAAAACATTCCTAATTGGAACAGAGTCACCCGCAACCGTTCAGATTCCTTTAATCGCAAATACGCCACCTACGCTTTCGATACTATCTCCGTACTCAGGACAACGTTACATGGAAACAATTCCCGTTGAGGTTTCTGTTACTGTGACTGACGACACAACAGAACCAAGTGATGTTACGCTTTCATGGGCGGTATTTGATGCTCAAAACAATCTCGTTGTTGAAGGACAATCTGGAACCAATTCGTTTAACATTACATCGTTGCAAACAGGCCTCTTTGTGATTCAATTATCGGCTGAAGATAACCTTGGGCTTGTGACAATAGTCGAAGTTGATATTGAAATCACTCAACTTGATACAGATGGTGATTGGACTTCCACATGCAGTTCTGAAACATGGTTTGATGGAACGACTGGGTTGCAGTGTGGTCCGGATATCTACGATCCAGATGACGATAACGACGGACGGCTTGATTCAGAAGATGCATGGCCAAAAGACCCATGCGCTTGGATTGATACAGATGAAGATGGGCAACCAGATACGATTGAATGTCCTGCAGGGATGTCAACAACATTGTTTGAAGATCAGGATGACGATGGAAACGGCATTCTCGATGAATCCGAAAGAATGTCCCTCGATACATCAGATAGCTCTGCAACTCCATTGATATTGGTCGCATCAATCGTTATCCTTGTTCTTCTTGTTTTCATGCTCCGGATTCGTGGTGGAGGCCCAAAGACCTTGGGTGAAATCGACGAACGAATGCTTTGAGGTGATTGATTGCTTCCAGGTGCAGAACCCGTTGCGATTGCGATGGTCCTCATTCTTGCGGCAATTGTTGCATGGGATGCATGGTGGCTTACACGACAGCATCGGGATATTCCTCAATTTGGACGTTTACCCAACAACGGGTTCGCATGGAAGAGCGAGCGTAGTCATGAGCTGTTTCGCCAATGGGCAAATTTGGGTTCAATGGCAGCGATGATGGCTCTGCCATGGGCATTTGCGTCTTTCTCGGATACTCCGATTACCTACGTTGTTTTTTGGGATGTACTGCTTGGATTGCACATCATTTCGTTGTTGGTCCCCAAGCGATATGCAGTCACAACAACGCATCTCTTTGCCGATGGTCAACGCTATCCATGGGAGCGCCTTGCACTTGCAAAACGTCAACCAAAGCACAGAATTATGTTGTTGCGCAAGGGTTGGGGCCCGTTTGGGCCATTACCTCTGGGAGGGGATCGAGACGATCTTGACATCGCAGCAGAAAAAATTGTTGAAATTCTCAACCCAAATCAGGAGGAATGACGAAGGGTTATGGCTAAGTGATTCCTTTTCATGTTCCCTTTATGGAATGGGCACGCAGTGATGATGACGTTGTTGTAGTTCTTGAACCAGGTGAGGAAATTCACACCTCCCTTCGTAAACTAGCAGACGACCTTGGTATCAATGGAGCCGTCATTACGAGCGGGATTGGCCGCACAGTGAACTCTGTATTTGGATACATGGACGATTCATTCACTTATCACCGGCGAACCCTTGAACAACCCGCTGAACTTGTAACGCTTCAAGGTAATCTCGCACGACATGAGGACGGTTCAGCGTTCACGCATCTTCACGCAACGTTTGCTGACGACGATTTTGTAACAAAGTCCGGTCATATGTTTGAGGCGACAGTGTTTGTTGTTGCCGAGATACACATGCGTGTAATGTCAAAAATTGTGATGACCCGATGTCCGATGATCGATGGCGAGTTTGTAGAACTTAAGTTGCAAAATCAAGAACCTTAAATGGGGTCGAGACGGTGGTAGTACATGGCTCGGGAAGAAGAAGAATCCGTCGCTTCTCAGAGTCGCGAAGCGTGGTTAGCTGAACAAATAGCGTACCATTCGGACCTGTATTACAACCAAGCAAAAACTGAGATATCAGATGCCGATTTTGACACTCTTTGGGACGAATTAAAGAAACTGAATCCGCAGCACCCGCAATTGCAAAGAGTTGGTGCAGAAGTTGATCCAGGAACGGTCAAAGTCGATCACATGTTCCCAATGCGTTCGCTTAACAAAGGGGTCAGCGATGAAGACATTACTCATTTCGTCAAGGAATCATCGCTTGAGTCAACCCGATTTATTTCCCAACCAAAGCTTGACGGTTCTGCCCTTTCGCTAGAGTACAGAAAAGGTCGTTTGGTCAGAGCAGCAACGCGCGGTAATGGAAATCGCGGTGAAGATGTCACAAAAAATGCACGCAAGGTCGAAAACGTGCCGCATACACTCGGCGTGGAGGTTGATATGCACATCCGAGGCGAAGTTGTGATGAAGAAGTCCGTGTTTGAGGAGAAGTATCGCAATATTTCTCCAAATCCTCGAAATCTTGCAGCCGGAGCTCTTCGCCAAAAGAAGGCCGATGGAAAAGCCGATGCGAGCGATTTGGTGTTCTTGGCATACGATGCTAAATTCCCGAACGAAGCAAACCGCCATCCCGACTCTGAAGCGCCTCCAAGCGACCCATACGACAGTCTTATTCTTGAATGGTTGAGCAACACAGCAGGTATTGAACCTGCACCATGGATTGTTCACGATGCGAACGCAGAAGAGGCATCCATAGAATCACTTTGCCAAGAGACCCGAGTATGGAGTGAAAAGCGGGAATCCTACGCTTTTGAAATTGATGGACTTGTTTTCAAGGTCGATGATCTTGAGAAACGGGATTTGCTTGGTATGACTGCGCACCATCCCCGGTGGGCACTTGCATGGAAATTTCCTCCAGAAGAAGCAATTTCAGTATTGCTCGATGTTGTTTGGCAAACAGGTCGAACAGGCACGATAACCCCGGTTGCGCGTATCG
>CALBFP010000282.1 GCA_937894115.1 uncultured euryarchaeote | reverse complement strand
GGTTCATACAGCTGATTAGTAGAAGAAGACTGAAATCGAACTGATGCGGCACTGGGGCGGTAATCACACCCTTTACCCCCCAGTGTCGCTCTCTTCAGGAGGGTGAACTCAGTGCAAACCAAAGATACGATTCTGGCAATCCTGCTCTCGTTGAGCATGGTGTTGTTGCCTTGCTCAGCAATGGCAGAAACACCCTCGGAACCATCAACTTACACAGTTCACGGTTCTTTGTTCAACAACCTCGGAGACGAGGCTGGATCAACATCGATTAAGGTCGATTCCCTTGAATCGATTTGGTCTGAGAACGGACAGTATGAAATCACTGGCGTCACACACGGAGAACACACCATCCGAGCGTACTTCATGAACGATGGACACACGGTCGTTTACCGGACGATTTACATCACTGGTGACACCGAACTGGATTTCCACCAAAACAAGAACTGGATAACCGGAACCATTCACGACTACAACGAACAAGACAGCGTCACAATCGAAGTCGTCGAGACTGGTCAGACTGTAGAAGCCACGGATTCTCTGTTTGAATTCGAACCCAATCTCATTGGCGACTACTACTCAATCCACGTCGAATGGGAGAAAGACTCCACCACTACAACGCAATCCATGCGTTTCAAACTTGAAACTGGATCGGCTTCGTATCCTGCTGTCAACCACTTTGACCTTCACCATGGAAACAACAACATCTATGGAATTCTATCCGATGGTCAAGGAGAGCCAGTGGCAAATGCGGTCTTGAGCAACGGCGTGGACTCTGCAGTGACCAATGCCGATGGATTTTATCTCCTGAGGAACCTTACGGTTGGCAGTGAGCACACTCTCACAATTCAACAAGAAGGTAACGACTTGATGCCCGCTGTCCAGCACGTTGTGGTGGACGGTACGAATTGGTTGAATCTTACAACAGAAACAGACGTCGAGTTCCCTGGGGTTGTAGCGTTTGTCACCCAAACTCAGGCGGTTACGTTAGCACCGTTCCAAATCGAATGGGCGGGAAGCGGATACACGGATTACTTCTCTCTCTATGACGGCGTCGCAACAGAAGAGAACCTCATCTATCGAGGACCGTACTCCTCGATGGAATACACTCCTGACGGTCCAGGAACGTATGAGTTCAACATTGTTGCGCACAACGCCAACGGTACCAACGAGGAAACACCTGCGCTGGTGATGATCGTGCTTCCGAATCCCTCCAATGATTACATATGGCAAAGTGGAATGAGCTGGGATTACTTTATTTCTCACACGCCCGATTATTTCCACAACAGAACGTATACAGCAATTGGAACAGAAACAATCACAGATGCATTCGGCGTTGACAAAGAAACCTTCCTCGTGAGGATTGCCGACGATTCTTATTACCCCAACGAGAAGGCATTCCGTTGGATTGATGCTGAGAATCTTCTTCCCGTCAAGACCTACTGGGTTGACGATCCGGACAGCTCATCGTATTTCCAAGAAGGTACGATGGGTTGGGATTTCACGAATCAAGGACAATCAAGCGGGATTTTGTCCAATTCTCCCGCTGAATCGTTACACTTCAACAGAACCAACATCATCGGTGTTCCTGGCCATCCAAACGGATACGACGATACCTACAACAGTATAGCTATAACCGAAGATGTTGAAATTACCGTTGCTGGTATCACATACAACACAAAATACATTGCAATTACCGACGAAAACGATGGAATACTTTCTTGGGAATTGTGGTACAACTCTACAGTTCGCAACTATGTGAAAATCGTTGATAGATTACCAGGTTCACACTCAGACAGTGTTGTCTACGAACTGACCGGATACGAAATTCCAACCTCTCCAAAATTCATTACCGAATCTGGAGAATCCGTCAACAGAACCTTCCCTATTGAATGGGCAGAATTCAGCGGTGCAGCCTACTATCAGTTGCTCCAAAACGGCGAAATGGTGTATGAAGGGGAACTGTATTCCCACACCGTACAAAAACTGAACGACGGTTCGCACGTTTTCAAGATTAATGCAGTAATGGAATCAGGATACATCATCGGAGGAAACACAATCGAAATCAATGTCGATTTTATTCCACCATCGCCAACGTTCAACCCCTTGTCTGAAGACAAAGTGTTCACTGTTGGTTCCGATGAAACGTTAGAATTGTCTTGGAGTGAAGTACCCGATCATGCGTGGTACTCTGTAATTGTCCAAGACCAAGAAGGAAACGTTACCGAAATTTTCAACGGTACGGAAACTTCAACAACACTCAACGATTTATCAATCGGACAAAACCGTCTTCGAGTAAACGTGATGGTCGATGGAAAACTTTCAGAATATTCTCCTTCCATCTTCGTCATGATTGATGAATCCAAAGCGGAGATTTCCGACGAAACGGATGAGGATGCGTCCGATGATGGCAAGAGCGTGCCTGCAGTCTCAATGGCTTTGTGCTTGATGACGCTGCTGATAGCATCCATGGTTCATTCAAGGAGGAGGTTGTAACTTGTCAAGACAAATTGATGTTGCCTTGTTTCTCGTTGCGATTGTCATCGCCGGTTCCTTTGGCGTATGGTACACTTCCAACGATGGATTCAAGGACTCTGCCAACAATGTTGTCGAGCCTTCTGAAACCACAATAACCGTCACCGATTCAAACGGAGTGGAACACACCTTTGCTGAATCACCAACCCGCGTTGCACTAACGAACACATATGCTGCTACGGTTATGCGTATGCTTGAAATCGATCCAAGTGTAATCGTTGGGGTTTCTGGCGACTTTTATGACGAAACCATTTGGCCAGAATTTGTAGATACTCCGATGGTTCAGTATTCAGCACACTCGGAAATTGATTTTGAGTCATTGCTCGACACACGTCCCGATGTTTACATTGTGTTTGCTACGAACGGTATGGTTGACACTGAGGCCATTCGTGGCTTACTTGAACCCGTAGGCGTCCGTGTTCTCGCACTGGATTTCTACAAGTACGACTACTTGCGTGATGAAATCAATGTCTTGGCGACTTTGTTCGGAAAAGAAGAACAAGCAGCATCAATCTTTGAAGAATTTGACGAGATTGA
>CALBFP010000281.1 GCA_937894115.1 uncultured euryarchaeote | reverse complement strand
CCTCGCCTCGAATGGTGTGGTTCACGTGATCGACGAAGTGTTGTTCCCTCCATCGCTTTCAGTTGATGATGAAGGTGACGACAACGATGATGATGATGGTGACGATAACGACGACGGGGACGGGCCACCTTCGCCCGAGGAACTCCTCTCCGATTCTGACTCCGATGAAAACGGAGGAATGAGTTTCGATGAGTTCAGTGATTACCTCAATGAATTCGAAACGTACGAGCAGTCGGTGATGGATGATTTCTCGGACATTTTTTCCAGTAACGACGATGATGCTTCAGGAGAGTTGGAACTCTCTGAACTCGAAGCATTCATTGCAGATATCGATGCCTACATGATGTCTCTCGAGGACGGCGACGGTAGCGATGATGGAGAAACCAATTGGGAGGTTTATTCAAACGGGTACTGTGAGTGGGAAGGAGATCCTTCCAGCGAGGAAAACGTTTGGGACTGCAAGGACGCTGAATCCGACACAGAGTGGGACACTTGGTGGTACTATTGCGAATTGCGCGGTTCCGACTGGTATTGTACGGACGACTACGGACAAGACGCAGTCTTCGAATTCACCTCAGTAATTCCGGCTATTGCCTCCTCAACGGGCATTCACACTGCTTTACTTCAGGCCGTTACAGTAGCGGACCTCATGTTAACGCTGCAGAACGATGGGCCTTTCACTGTGTTTGCCCCAAGCGATGAGGCGTTCTCAACAGCAGGCATTGATTTGTCGACTTACGAGAGCGACGAAGACATCGCTGCTCTTGCAGACACACTGCTCTATCACGTCGTACCGAGTTCAATATTCTCTTCCGATCTTGCTGAAGGCGACAATGTAGTCACAGCTGCAAACGGCGACGAATTAACCGTAACACTGGCAAACGGAGCCGTAACCGTCGGTGCACAAGGTGCATCGGTCACCATTGCGGATGTTCTTGCATCGAACGGGGTCATTCACGTAATCGACACAGTGTTGACGCCTCCTGTTGAAGTTCCAGATCCATTTGATGGCGTTAACTGCGTTGAGACGATTGGACTCACTGAAAGTGGTCTAGGATTTTCACCATCGTACGCTGAAATCCAGGTCGGAGACACGGTATGCTGGTCTTGGACGGACGCTTTAATGGAGCATAACGTCAAGCAAGTGGATGGCTTCGAGTCCAGTACCTACGTCGATGGTGGCGTTTATTCGGGACCACAAGCGGTAACCGTTGCGTTCCATCACACGTTCACAGAAAATCAGACCTTTTACTACGCGTGTGAACCGCACATTTCCTCCAAGATGTTCGGTGAAATCGTTGTTGGTGACGGCGGTGTTGAGCCAACAACTGAGAAGAAAGAAACAGAGGACGCCCCTGGCTTCCTTGCACCAACAATGGTGCTTGCCATCCTCGGTGCTGTTTTGCTTACTGGTCGCCACCGTAGCGATTGAAAGGGCGAATTGCACATCGAAAACTTTGGGTCGTAGCCACCCTACCGGTGGCTACGATTCCTTTCGGTGTGTTTGGAGCGGCAGACGGATTTTCAGCAATACGAATATATGTGTTCATGGAGGATGCAATCAAGATGTTTCGGCACATCCTCCCCGCGCTCTTGATTCTGTTCATGCTTATCGTTGCTCGACAGATTTATCCTTACTCCACATTCAATAATCCGACTGTTGAAGATGGCTATGAAATCGAGGTCATCGCTAAGAATCTTGGAGGCCCGACATGTCTGGAATGGTTCAACGCCTCAGCCCTTGTGGTCTGCGACCGAGACGGCGGCGATGTCTACATTCTTGACGAAGAGATGGAGCGTAGAGAACTCATATCTGGGCTAGACCGACCGCACGATGTTGCGATTAGTAACGATCAAATTTTCGTTAGCGAAGCAGGTACGCTAAGCCGTTACACGCATGATGGGGCGCTTGGAAACGTTCAAAATCGTACAATTCTCGTTGAAGGAATTGAAGTGTGGTATTCGCACCAAACCAATGCGGTTAACATTCTGCCAAATGGGACGCTAGTGTGGCACAGCGGTTCAACGTGCAATGTCTGTGATGAGGACGATCAGCGCAATGCTGCACTTTTGTGGGTCAATGCTTCAACAGGTGAACATGGGGTTCTTGCGAGTGGTGTTCGGAACTCATTCGACGGCGTGTGGGTGCCCAACATCGGTTATGTCTTCACAGACAATGGAAGAGATTGGGACGGAGACCACCCTGATGAAGAGTTGAACTTGTTAGTAGAAGGAGGTGATTATGGATGGCCAAACGATTCCCCCTCGAATCCTCGTCCGAAAGGAAGTATAGCTCCAATCGCTACATGGACACCGCATTCCTCCATGAACGGGGTAGCACATCGACCTCCCAATTCTCCGTTACCAGGAGGAGACACAACGGTATATGCGACCGTATACGGTTCCTGGAACTCACCACTGCCGCAAGGTCATGAGATCGTACGAATCGATCTTGATTCAAGCAGTGGAGAAGTAATCGGTACAACTTCTGTATTTGCTGAAGACCTTGGAACGCCACTCCCAATAGCATTTCATCCGAACGGGGATTTGTATTTCGCAGTGTTTGGTTCAAACGGTAAATTGTACAAGATAAGCCCTTCTACCTAAAGCGCATAAATATTTATTCATTATGATTAATGGTAGAAAGCCACTGAGACAAACGCTCAATTCCTTCATGTATGTTCTCCAAAGAGGTTGCGTACGACAGTCGTACCAAACCCTCGCCCCCTTTCATAAGAGATCCTGGAATTAGTTGCACACGTGCTTCTGAAAGAGCTCGGTCGGCGAATTCGATGTCTGTCATTCCCGTGCCAGTGATATCTGCAAGGATGTAGAAAGCGCCTTCTGGTTCAGGTGCATTCACGCCTGGTAGCCCATTGATTCCGTTGTACATGACCGTCCTTCGATTTGCAAACGATTCGGCCATGGCTCGGGTTTCGTCTTCCAATTGCAGAGCAACTTCTCCTGATGGCATGAGGAACGTCGGTATGTGTGTCGCCGCTGAGGTTTGACAGGTTTTGACCGCCTCCATAAATTCGGTTGGCCCAGTAATCCAACCCATTCTCCAACCGGTCATTGCCCATCCTTTTGACCAGCCCCCGATGGTGATTGTACGGTCTTTTCCTCCAGGGTGGTTGATGGGTGATGTGTATTTGTGACCTTCCCATACAAGCGTTGAATAAATCATGTCGTCAATGATCCATAGGTCGTGTTTTTGAGCAAATTCAGCAATCCTTTGAATCTCTTCCGATGTGTACACCGCACCTGTTGGGTTGTTTGGTGAATTCAACATGATTGCCTTTGTTCGTTCTGTAACATTTGATTCTAAAGCCTCAAAATCAGGGTGATAGGACGGTCTTAGGACGGGGACGTGCACAGGTACTCCACCAAAAATTCGAATCATGCCGTCATAAGATGGCCAAGCGGGCGCGAGAAGTAGAACTTCATCACCAGGTGTTAATGTCGTCATTAAGGCGTAAAGAATCGCCTGCTTGCACCCAGGGGTTATGACCACATCATCCGGGTTGGAGGCGATGTTTAACATTTTGAGATGTGCAGAAACCGCATCGCACAATGAAACACTTCCTTGTGAGCGAGTGTATGCTGTTTCACCACGGCGCAGTGCATCAACTGCCGATTGCACAACAGGATCAGGAGTGTCGAAATCGGGTTGTCCAACTGTGAAACGAATTACATCTGGAGATGGCGGTGCAAGATATGCAGCAAATCCACGTCCGATTTCTGAGAAGGCTGGGCTGATTTTCGGCATAACATCACTGCTCTACGCCACTACGAATCTGCTTTTCCTCTTCAAGACTTTCCAATTCTTTGACGTTTGATTGGATTTTTGGAGCACGGACTGGGATTTGAACCCAGGTAAGAGGATTTGCAATCCCCGGCATGGCCAAGCTTTGCTATCCGTGCGGTATTCTTGCGACCAACATTATGTATTTCAACGCGCCTCATCAATTATGCTTATGACAAATTGAGTCTAGGCGT
Source organism: uncultured euryarchaeote (assembly GCA_937894115.1). Lineage (GTDB taxonomy): Archaea > Thermoplasmatota > Poseidoniia > Poseidoniales > Poseidoniaceae > MGIIa-L2. The sequence continues at coordinate 2,128 of CALBFP010000281.1, read as the reverse complement.
CACCATGCATCGTTTGGCTGGACCTGGATGGATGCCAACCACGGCATATTACAAGTGCCGCTATGAAATTCTCCGAAAGCCGCTTGGATTCGAACTTGGCGCAGAAATCCTTGAAGATGATGTTGATGCTATTCATGCATATGTGGAAATCGATCATGAGGTTGTCGCTGTCGGCCGCAGCCACCTAATTCCAGAAGACAGCGATGGGGCGCAGTCTGATTTCCCTGGTCAGCCTGGGCCAAAAACCCCTCCGTTTTCTCACTTGGACGAAAATCATCGGCCCGCAATTCAAATCCGCCAAATGGGGACGTTGGAGACCCACCGCAGGCAAGGTTACGCTTGCAAAATTTTGAATGTTTTAGAGGAAGCATCAAAGGCAAAATTTGGTGCTGTTTGCGGCTTTCTGCAGGCACGCGAGGGGGCAATCCCGTTTTATCATTCACAAGGATGGGTGCTTATTGATGAGCCCTATTCAATACCAAATGTAGGGCCACATCGCTCTATGATGAAGCGATTTTAAACGATTTCAAGTTTACAAACTGTGGATGCGTATGTATTTTGTTGAGTGAAACTGTTGAGCAAGGAACAGAAACAAACATGAACGATTCTTATTATATGAAAAAGAAGGAGGTTAACTGTATGGAAATGAATGCCGAGTCCCTTTCCACGAAAAAAAAGAACGAGCGTTTTTTAGAAGCACTCAAAACATTGAGTGATCAAGACCCGCAATCGTTTTCAGAAATAGCACCGGAGTTGCTTCAGCGCTGTGCCTATTATTGGCGAGGATCGGACCCGTTCTTCTCCACCAAACTCAACTCGTGGCTTTCGTACGACATGATGTGGAAGCCCTTTGGAGAAATAATCCCCGATGATGCTAATTTTTCAAAACGCATAGAGTCCGATGCATTTGACATAAAAATGTACAGCGGCTCCACAAAGGACCTTTTAGAATCGCTCCAAACCCGTTTTCCTGATGATTTCAATCAATGGGACGCTTCGATTAGAAACCAGTTCATTATACTCGGCATGATTGCAATGGGACGAGAAAAAGGGGAGTATCAAGGTGCGCTTGTTCACAGGTTGGGGCTGGGTTCTGGAGATGTCAGGATTAAAGGATCCAACGTTATACGAGCAGCCAAAATTGCATTAGCACGACTGGCTAAGGACAACGATTCCGAACTTTTTGGCCCCGCAAGCGGCCATGGTGTAGAACGAATCCACAAGATTTCCAGTGCTAAGCTGGCAGAGACCCTCGAGCGCTTTGCTCTTTCGCACTCAGCAGCAGTTCTGCTTCCTCCTCCTCGAAGCGTGTGATACTCCAAGGCGTGGGTTTCATATAGTCTCAGACTCTTCAATGTGTTAGAGGGAACGTTGGGTTCCCTATGAACACCCCGTGGAAAACGATGAATTTGGAGGAACAAGTCAAGCAATCTGACAGAGTAATTTCGATGCAATGCGCAACATTTGATGCGCGAAAGCAGAATCCTGAAATCGCTCAAAATCCCCTCCCTTCTGCACCAGCAGAGCGTATGCTCTGCAACTCTCCCGAAAACGAGTGCATTCGATTGAATGTTTTTGATTCGGAAAGAGAGAACAGTGGGTTCTCTGTGTAAACACAACAAAATAATTGGAAGTGAAGAAAAATGAACACAAATACGAAGACGAAAACAATGAGCATGCTTTTGGCTTTCCTCCTCGCTCTATCAGCAGCATCTGCTGTGAGCGGAGATGGATCTGACCCTCTGGACCCCAACGACGGTGGTGCAGATTGGGATGGCGACGGTCTTACCAACGCTGAAGAACAAGCTGAGGGCACAAACATGAACAACGCAGACAGCGACGGTGACGGTCTACCTGATGGATGGGAGGTCAGCAATGGCTTGAACCCAACCAACGGCGGTGACGGCAATGCGGACTCTGACAACGATGGTCTTACCAACGCACAAGAGTACCAGATGGGTACAAACCCAAACAATGCCGATACTGATGGTGACGGCAAGGCCGACAACGTCGACGCGTTCCCAACAGATCCGAACGATGGAGAATACTCCGATTCCGACGGTGACGGCATCCCAGATGCATACGACCCAGACTTCCAGGAGTCACAGTCGGGTGCTGGAGATGGCGG
>CALBFP010000280.1 GCA_937894115.1 uncultured euryarchaeote | reverse complement strand
CCTCAAGCATACTTTTGCCAATCGGTTCCGTTCCACCACAATGTGCTGCCATCACTCATTCGTCGCCAAGTGTAACCAGAATCGTCCGTCCACTGTTGTAGCACCTCAGGCAACTGTACTGCGGCCTGTGAGGCTTGTGTTTGTTCCACAGGCTGTGCGGTTTGTACTTGCGCTACCGGTTGCACTGCTTGGGTCTGAACAGGTTGAACCTGTTCGACTTGAACGGGTTGAAGCGGTTGCGATTGCTGAGGAGCGTACTGCGACGTGTAGGTTGATTGTACTGCTTGTTGTGGTTCGTATGTGTAGGTTGATGCAGATTCAGAGGTTGTTGCTAATCCGTTGGATGTGAAATCTTTCTCATCCGATGAGGAAGAGGATCTGCGGCTTCGTACGAAGAGTAGTCCGCCTAAGGCGCACAATACAAGAACAGCCCCGATAATGGTGAGGATCATCACAAGGTTGCTGTCTTCCTCTTCAGATTCAACGCCGTCGCCTGTTGCAACGGGTTCAACCTCTTTTTGTGGTATCAAGACCGCATCAATAACGTGAATCACACCATTGGACGTTGCAAGGTCTGCAGTCGTTATGTTCGCACCTTCAATCAAAGTACCTGCGGAGAATGTGACGTTCATTCCGTTTGCCATTTGATACGACTGTCCAACGACAATGTCATCGGCGTTCAACGTTCCTGGATACACGTGGTAGAGGAGGATCTCGCTTAGATTCTCTTTGTCTTCTGAGGAAACGAAGGCGGCGAGGTCAATTCCAGCGTTTGTGAATGCTTGGTCCGTTGGAGCGAAGACAGTGAAGGGCCCTTCTCCCTGCAAGGTTTCGACAAGTTCAGCCTGAATCAAAGCCGCGACAAGTGATTCATGATCATCCGAGCATTGCGCTGTTCGCACAATGTCATTGGGTGTATCGGATGGCGTCAACACCTTGTCGATGACGTGAATGATTCCGTTACTCGTTGCAACATCAGGAATGGTTACCGTCGCACCGTTGACTGTGACTGCATCGCCAACGCCAAACGAAAGTGTGTTCTCATTAACTGCGGTTGCCGCTCCACATTCTTCAACAGCGGAAGATGGGACTTCACCTGCTACAACGTGATACAGCAGGATGTCCCTAAGCGCTGCTTTTCCTTCTGGAGTATCGAATGTTGCAAGGTCAATGCCCGCATCGGTGAACGCTTGGTCGGTCGGGGCGAAGACGGTGAACGGCCCTTCTCCTTGCAACGTCTCAAACAGTTCTGCTTGGATGACTGCAGCTACCAGTGAATCATGAATGCCTGTACACTGCGCAGTTCGTGGAATATCATTCGGTGTATCGGTCGGCATCAACACCTTGTCAATCACATGAATGATTCCGTTGCTTGTGGCAACGTCCGACTGCGTGACAGTGGCTCCATTGACCGTGACTGCATCCCCGACACCAAAAGAGAGCGTCCCTCCGTTGACGGCCGTCGCTGTTCCACACTCTGTAACATCAGAAGAAGCAACGTTTCCGGGTACAACGTGGTAAAGCAAGATATCGGTGAGTGTCGCTTTCCCTTCGTCATTGTCAAGACTTGCGAGATCGATGCCTGCATCAATGAACGCTTGGTCGGTTGGTGCAAAGACCGTGAATGGTCCTTCTCCTTGCAGGGTTTCAAGCAGTTCGGCCTGCACAACAGCCGCAACAAGAGAGTGGTGATCTTCTGTGCATTGTGCCGTTCGTGGAATATCGATTGGTGTTGCTGTCGGCGTCAAGACCTTGTCAATCACGTGAATGATTCCATTGCTGGTTTGGATGTCTGTGGCGGTTATGGTCGCTCCGTTGACGGTTACACTGTCACCAACGGAAAACGACAATGGGTTTCCATTGACGGTTTGGGCTGAAAGACAATCTGTGACTGCTGATGCTGGTACTTCACCGTCTATGACGTGGTAGAGAAGAATGTCAACGAGTGCTGCTTTTCCTTCTGGGTTGTCGAGAGCGGCGAGGTCGATGTTCGCATCTGCGAATGCCTGGTCAGTCGGTGCAAAGACGGTAAAAGGTCCATCTCCCTGAAGTGTCCCAAGCAACTCTGCCTGTACAATAGCAGAAACAAGAGACGTGTAGTTGCCGTCGCACTGCGCAGTGCGTGGAATGTCTGTAGGCGTGTCTGTCGGAGTCAACACCTTGTCAATGACGTGAATTACACCGTTGCTCGTTAAAACATCAGCATTCGTTACCCTAGCCCCATTGACCATGACGCCTTCATCTACGGTGAAGGAAAGCGGTGCACCGTTTGCGGCGACTGCACTCATGCATTCGGTAACCGCACTCGATGGGACATTTCCAGAAACGACGTGATAGAGCAATATGTCGGACAGGATGGCCTTTCCTTCTGCAGTATCAAGCGATGCCAAATCGATTCCAGCATCAATGAAGGCTTGGTCCGTTGGTGCAAAGACCGTGAAAGGACCTGCTCCTTGGAGCGTCTCAAGAAGTTCTGCTTGAACAACAGCAGATACGAGGGAGTTGTGATCTCCAGAACATTGCGCAGTTCGTGGAATGTCGTTTGGGGCATCGCTTGGAGTCAAGACCTTGTCAATGACGTGGATGATACCGTTGCTTGTCACAACATCAGGGGTCGTGACGTTTGCATCGTTCACCATCACCCCACCGTTCACGGTGAATTCAAGCGGCTGGCCATTAACTGCGTCCGCAGACATGCACTCACTGACGTTCGCTGATGGAACCTCGCCAGCAACAACGTGGTAGAGGAGAATGTCAGATAGCGTTGACAGTGGGACAGTGGCCAAATCGATGCCCGCATCAATGAAGGCTTGGTCGGTTGGAGCAAAAACAGTGAACGGTCCCGGTCCTTGCAACGTTTCGAGCAGTTCCGCTTGAATCACTGCTGCAACCAACGAGTCGTGTACTTCTGTGCATTGCGCTGTTCTCGGGATGTCTCGAGGGGAATCTGTTGGCATCAAGACCTTGTCAATAACGTGGATCAATCCGTTGCTCGAGATGACGTCCGTGAGCGTGATGTTCGCATCATTGACCATAACTGCGTCACCAACAGTGAAAGAGAGTTTCTGTCCATTTGCTGCATCTGCCAGCATGCAATCGGTCACGTTCTTTGCGGGTACATCGGAGGCAACGACGTGGTAGAGGAGGATATCGGAAAGTGTTGCTTTGCCCTCCGCTGTATTCAAGGATGCCAAATCAATACCGGCATCAGCGAACGCTTGGTCGGTTGGTGCAAAGACCGTAAATGGGCCATTGCCCTCAAGAGTCGTTAGCAATTCAGCCTGTATGATTGCAGCAACCAAAGAAGTGTGAATGCCAGTCGTTTGGGCCGTTGCTGGAATGTCTGCGGGAGGTGTCAAAACCTTGTCGATAACATGGATAACACCATTCGAGGCCTGAACGTCAGCTGAAATGACGTTCGCTGAACCTACATCCACGCCTGCACCATAACCTTGGACAAATATGTAAGAACTACACTCTTGAGCACTTGTATTGTATGTTTGTGTTTGCGACTCTGAGTTGTAGCAAAATTTGTCCACAATGACGGTCCCATCAGTTGCATTGTGCCATGCGTAAGACTCGCAAACCTCCTTTGAGTCACTGTTTGTTTGATGTGTCCCCATGTTGTAACAACCTGTGAACAGCGTCCCTCCCCAAGAATAATTCTCATAGTAGTCGTATTGGGTACAGGTGCTTTCATCATCGTTGTTGAATGTATGACTGGCGTTGTTGTAGCACTCTTGTCCTGTGGAGCTTGGTGCAGAAACGTTAGAGTGGCTGTAAGCAGAGCAGATTACGCTACTGTCGCTGTTTACGAGGTGCGTGTAAGTGTTGTAGCACAAGTCTTGGCCGGGATTAACAGCAAACTTGACTTTGTCTCCGTTTACCGTCGTGGACATCATTCCATCGGTGATCTCGTTCGCTTCCACCTCGCCAGAGATGACGTGATGAAGGAGAATATTGGTCAAGGTTTGATTTTCTTCTGGCGTGTCAAAATCGTTTAGATTGATACCCGCATCCAAAAATGCTTGATCGGTTGGAGCAAAAACAGTAAATGGCCCTGCGCCTTCAAGGGTAGCAACAAGACCGGCATGGGCTAAAGCAGCAACAAGAGAGTTGTGAATTCCGGTTGCAGCAGCATTGGTCGGTATGTCTTCGCTTGGGTCGGCATGGGCACTGAGCGGCAGTGTTGAAGCGATTAATAGGGTAAGTACAACGTATACGGTGGTTTTCTTCATACCCTTTCAAGGAATTTGGTTAGGTTATAACTGAATGTTTTTTTTCCTAAATTGTAACAAATTCTGATGCTGCCCGAAATCTCATCACCTCGTAATTCTGAAAAATTGTCTCGTCACAAACCAGACAGGTTCAAAGAAGAGTAAGAGGTGGTCGTGATATGGTCAGCACAGAGTGGGTCGAATCCGAAGTACTCAAGGCAGTACCAGATGCTGACGTTGAGGTCATCGATTTACATCGAAGCGGTGACCATTTTCACGTCCGAGTCACCAGCTCCTCGTTTAAAGGAATGCGACCTCTTCAGCGACAAAAACAAGTTTTGAATCACATGAAGCAATTTATTCCTCACCCCTTGCATGCCATCGATTTGAAGTGCATGACACCGGAACAAGCAGCCGTAACCGGCGACACAGCCTTCGACCCGCATGCGGGTGGACAAGGCATTCACATTCGACGTATTAATCGTCAAAAAGAGGAATAAACATGGACTGGACACCTGAAGAATTGCAAACTATCGTTGATGAACACGCATTAGTGCTGTTCATGAAAGGAACACCAAATGAAGCACAATGTGGGTTCTCAAATCGGGCAGCGCAAGTGTTGCAAACACTTGGCGAACCGTTTGCTGCGGTCAACATCCTAAGCGATCCACGAGCAATCCCTAGCGTTTGCACGTGGTCGGACTTCCCCACAATGCCCCAAATTTTTGTCCACGGAGAATTGATTGGAGGATCAGACATCGCACTCGAAATGCTGAACGATGGTTCACTTCGAGAGATGTATGATGCTGGAAAATCCAAGGATGATGGCGGTTGCTGCAGTAGCTGCTAATTCTGTTTGCTAAGATTTTCAAACAGGTTTTCCAACCGCATGGGTAACCCAGCCCATTGCCTTGAGTTTATCCAAATCCAGAACTCTACGGCCATCGTAAACGATTGGCGTACGCATCTTACCCAACAGGTCAACCCAATCGATGTTCAAACATGCTTTGTGGGCCGTCACCAAAATTGCAAGGTCGTAGCCCTCTGCTGTGCTCATGTCTTCTATCGCAACAATTCCCTCTGGGAATAATGTAGAATCGATGTGTGGATCCCATGCGCCAACGGTAATACCTTTTGCCAAAAGTGTTGCAGCAAGCGGTTCTGCAGGTGTTTCTCTCGGGTCGCCAACCTCTGCTTTGTAAGACCAACCGAGAAGCAGAACCCTCGCATCAGATGCTTGAACACCAGCACTCCACAGCAAATCGGTAACCACCCCTGCAACATGGCTGGGCATCGAACGATTGACTGCTCTTGCTGCAGTGATTAAGCCTGCAGGCACTCCAACATCTGAAGCCCGCTGAATCATGTAGTAGGGGTCAACAGGGATGCAGTGTCCTCCCACTCCAACCCCTGGTGTGTACCGATGAAAATTCCACTTGGTAGCAGCAGCCGACAGTACATCTTCAACATCAACATCAAGAGCAGGAAATATCCGTGCCAATTCGTTGACAAGTGCGATGTTGATGTCACGCTGGACATTCTCGATGACTTTTGCGGCTTCAGCAACCTCAAGTTTACCAACATAGCGAACGTCTTCAGAGGTCAACTTCGAATACAATTCCACTAATTTATGACCGACTTCAGGATTTGAACAACCAATTACTCGAGCAACCTGACGCACTCCATGTGCCGGATCTCCTGGATTGAAACGTTCAGGACAGTATGCAATTTCAACATCTTCACCGATGACGAGGCCCAATTCCTCAATAATGGGCAACCACGTCTCAGTTGTGACGCCAGGATACACTGTGGATTCCAATACCACAATGGTGTTCGAACCTTTTGGAACGGCTTCAAAAACTGCTCTGCCTGCAGCATAAACATAGGATAAATCCGGTTTTAGGTCATGAGTGATGGGGGTTGGTACAGTGACCAAGACAACGTCACAATGAGGCACTGCTTCGGCTGCACTCATCGTAATGTTCCAGCGTTCTGAACCCGGTTGGGGAATTATATCGTCCACATCTGGATCGCCAGTAGGATTCTCGCCACGGAGAATCATCTCAACTGAGCGTTCAGATACATCGACGCCCCATACCTCGAAACCAGCATCGTGAAAACCGATGGCAGTAGG
>CALBFP010000279.1 GCA_937894115.1 uncultured euryarchaeote | reverse complement strand
GATTAGTCCACCACACACACATCGTCCTGTGGATAAATCGTGCATGAGCGAGCAACATCAACACTCAAGAGGAAATTGTCTTGTTCGGTACCGATTCCACCGCCTGTACCGATGATGTTGATGTTCCATTCACCCGAGACGAACTTTCCATCTTCTTCTGCTTCGATCAACACGTATGGTGCTGTTTTTGTTGTATAGTGCGTTGCGTTGTACTTGAGATTCCCATTTGAGTCGGTTATCTCAACTGTCACCTCACGCAAATCAAAGAAATCTGGGAGCAACTCTCGAATGATTTCACCAGCCATTTCGGTTTTGAAGTAGACGCCAATTCGTGTTACTTCTGAATCCACAGAGAACTTTTCGTTCCACTCGACATTGATTTCGGCATTTGTGAATGCATGTTCGACGATTGTGGTGTCCGTTGTTGTTTCTGATTCAACTTCCCCCCGAAGGTGTTCCATGTATTCTCTACCTTGCAGCAAACCGATGCATCCTGACGCAGAAACAAGGAGGAACGTAAGGGCAATGAAGGCCGCCAGGATTCGCCGCTGCATAATTCACCCAACCGTCTCAACAATATGAAAATCACCCCGTCATAGGGAAGCGTTCAAACATACGAAACCGGCCCTGCAGCATGCCTGAATGACGCAATAACAAATCCGAGCGCAAGCGATGACGAACCCTATGAGTGCTGACAGGCATCCATCACTCAAACTTCGCTCCACACGTTGGGCACTCTTTGGCATCGACTGGAATTAAGGCCCCGCAAGCGCCACAATCCGCAGTTTCTACCGCTGGCTTCCGTTTCCTTCGTGGACGTCGCCGAGATTTTTCTTGGGCTGGCGCCTCATCTTCTTCTACAGTGGATGGTCTCTCGTTGTCATCGTCTTCGAATGCAAAGTCAGCACTGGCCTCAACAATCTCATTTCCTGCGATTGAACTGTCTGTTATGCCCATCCCGACAACGACCTTCTCACCGGGCATGACACCTTCCTCGCCGGTAAGCTCGTACAGATCTCCCCTGATTTCCGCATCACTGGCAGACAGCGTGCTCCATGCATCGCCATCGCCATCTCCACCTTCATCCTTGAGTGCTTTCATTTTCTCCTTGGACGGTAGGAAGGCATCCAAATCGTGACCTTCAAAGGATTCTGAAACCGTTTTCAGAGTCGTTACGACTTCGCTTTGCATCGCTTCAATCTCCTCTTCAGTCATGTCTTCCATCGCCAATTCATCGGCGTTTCGAAGATCGTAGGCTGCGGTCACTTCTTGTTCAGCAGCAACAACATTCTCATCCCACTCCTCTTCAAGATTGGATTCATCATATCCGAACTCCTTAACCGCATCAGCGAAGTCCTCTGAGCCGCTCACAATCTCATCTTCATCATCCTCTGGGAGTGAAATCAATTCCTTTTCTACAGGGGTTTCACGGACCCGTCGCTCTCGTTGTTCAAAGAAGGAAGCGACGTCTTGTTCAGAACCACAGTAAGGGCAATTTTCCATGAGATCGGGTACCGATTCTCCGCAGTCTACACACTCATGGAATTGTGCACGTGCTTTGCGAAGGTTGAACGAACAATGTGGACATCGGTTCTCATCTCCTTCAACCTCACCGTCACAGGCAGGACAATAATTGAAGATGTCACGTTCAACTTCTTCATCGCGTTCTCGAGTTAAGAGAACTGCAGCAACGAGAACACCGATCAAAGCGAGTGCTCCAAGAAGCATCAGAATTGCAGTTCCGGTGCCATCACTGTTGCCTCCGCTTCCATCTCCTGCGTCCAGCATTGCAGTTGAATACGAGCGTTGATGGGTTTGAATCATCATAGCATCGGACGGAACCAATTGAACAATCGACATCTTTCCAGAGGCAGTAAAGGTACAGGAAACTTCAACACGATCGCCTGGATTTTCAATGTTGACGTCGATGGTTGCCCACGTGGTTTGACTGTTCTTACAGGTGAAGGATGCATCACCTGTCCCTCGCGTGGATTTTACGTCGAGCGTCACGGTGTAGTCCTCGCCCGATTCAAGTGGGAAAACTGCAGGCTCGCCCTCATTGTCCGTGACAACCTCGGAATCCACATCCCACTCGAGTTGAAGGCTTGCTTCAACCATTACAGAACCTGTTGCCACACTGTTTGTCGCTTCTCGATCATAGGAACCTTCAGATGCGCTCCACTGGACGTTGATGTTGGCGGTGTGTTGGCCAAGTGCGGTGCTGTGTGAAGTGGTGTAAGTGAAGGTTTGACCTGAATTGAGAGGAATAAGTGGTGACTCAAAGGTCTGGCCTTCAAACGTGTAGATAAACGTCCCTGTAACGGTCACATCACCAGTATTTGTTGCAGTCATGGACCAATCAACGGAATCGCCCGCTGAGACCGACGAACGATTTGCAAGAGCCAACGGATCAACGAAAACATCGGGGATTTCAGGTAGGGTGAAGGTCGTTATCAGCTCATCGTTCTCGGTACTCTCCTGAGTGAAGGCACCACTTTCATACGGATCAATGATGACTGCAAGTGTGTATTGCCCTGTTGGCAAACCAGCAATATCGGTGCTGGTTATGCTCGTCGTCCAAGCATTTTGGCTGTATCCTGTTCCCGATATGGTGGCCTCAAACACTTGCAAAGAACGAACAAGAGATGCTCCTTCCCGGAATTGCAAGACCATCGGAACCGTCGTCGTTCCTTCACCTGCTTCACGGGCAATTGTACCGGAGACCGTCCACGGCCCGATCAAAGAACCCTGAGTCGCAGTTATCGTCACCTCACCCTGATGCGACAAATCCATTCGTTGTTCAACGATTAACGGAAGCGTTGTTTCCTTACCCTGCTCACTGGATTCTGAAATCTCATCACGGGCATCTGGTGTAAGGATGATGTCGTAAGAACCTGTAGAGGGGGCAACGAACGTCGTGTTTACCCAGACCTCGGAACCAGCGAGAATGGCTTGGGTTGGCAATTCAACATCGCTCATGGATCCAGGGTAATTTATGCCAAGGTGCGAGGTGGAAGCATCAACGCTTCCAAGATTGCCTATCCTGGTGCTGAGCTCGACCGTATCTCCTGCGTGAATTCCAGATGGTGGATTCAATATCGATTCCAAAATGTTGAGGCTGGGCAGGCCCTGAACGGTAAATGAATGATAGAATTCTTGGGTGGGTCCATTGTTGTAGGAATAACTGACCCACAACTTGTTTTCTCCTTGTTGCAAACCATCCCACGTAGTTGTGACGGTAGCAAAATCATTGGCGTCGATGTTCACCGTACTCGTTACAAGACGGGTGTTTTGAGAAATGGCATTGGCATAGAAGGAATACTCAACGTTTGCAGCAAGTTGTGGATTGGTATTTTGAAGGGTTAACGATGCTGTAATTGAACCTCCTTCTGTAGGACTTGCTGGCAAAATACTCAACGTTGAGTCGGAGGCTTGCACACCGTTGCTATCGTACGAATCTGCGGAAACAACTGCAAGGGATGTCAGCATCAAGAGAACGCAACAAACAGCATATCCGCCTCTCGCCATGGTATTTCGACGACATGCAAAGCACTTGAACCCATCTGGTCAGAATCCCGTAAGACCATTCAAATTTCCATGGAGTGAGGGGAGATTTGAAGGATGGTCGCATTCCTAGTCACGCTATGGGAGGGAAGTGGACAGCCGTCAGCCTCGTTGCCTTCCTGCTGCTCTCCATGCTCTCGGTTTTACCACCTCAAGCAACGCATCTGGAAGAGAAGGTGAATGCGTACAACACATCTGCGGTGAACATTGTGTTTTCAAATGGGCCGGCTGAAGATGAATCTGTAACGGGATTGAAGACGATCACATTCAGTCTTACAGGAACGGGAACCATCGACTCGATCCTCGTTGAAATTGCAGAGGTTGGGGCATCGTATTCAACACTCACGAATCTCACTGGGACACCTTGGTTGTTCAATTTTGACTCAACGTTGTATACCAATGGAACCTACACCTTGCGTGCAACGGGATGGGACACAGACGTTAACGACTTTTCAATCGCAACAAGCGATGAGTTCACAATTGACAATCAGATTCCGGTAATCACCACTTTTGCAGTTCTTTCACCCGACGTTGGTAGTGGTTCAACAAGCACGGACCGTGCATGGTACAACGTTAGCCAAGCGGGTACAATCGAGTTTCGATACGGTATATCTGACGATGACTTTGACCGGGCCACGTTGCAAAACGTGCCAGGGCCAGGAACACCAGCAACCGATGGACCGACCTCACATTCATACGGATGGGATTGGAGCAGCGGTTCGTTTTCAGAGGGTACATGGAATCCACGTTTGACCGTTTTTGACAAGTCAGGACTCAGCAGTTCTGAAACAATTTTCATCGGTATCGATCGGACCGGTCCAACGATGAGTAGCGTCTCCGTTGGAGACGGTAGTGTTTGGCAGTCCACAAGCACGGTTACCATCAGCGGTATTTTGGACACCGCAAACGACGGCTCAGGAAGTGGTGTTGACTACGTTGAACTGCAGGTTGATGGGGGCGCATGGACTCAACTGACAACCAATGCACACAGCCTCGAATTGAGCGAAGGAAATCACAGTATTTCTTTGCGAGCAACCGACCGTGTTGGGAACACTGGGAACACAATCTCGGAAACCGTTCGCATCGACACATCAATGCCTGAACTTGCAGGTTGGACCGTCGATGCTCTCACAACCGATTTGATTGGCACAGCAAACATTTCCTACTCAACGTACGATCTTCTTTCGGGAATTGACGAAAGTGCTGTTTCCTTACAATACGGATTCGACAGCAACGGTGTTGGACTGACTCCAGACCTCTCCGGTCAGTGGCTTGAGCTCCCTGGCAGTGGACTCGAACGAGGATTAGCGATGGCGAATTGGGCAACTAAATCGCGACAATACTTGATGCTTCGAGCGACGATTGCTGACGAAGCAGGAAACAGTGAAACAACCGACCCTCAATCGTTTCAAGTCATGCCAGGTCTCGATTTGTCATGGAACACAACCTCAACTGATGTTGACCGTCTTGTGGTTCGACCTGGAGAAACGTTCGGTAACGTAACCATCACAGGCGAGTTGATATCAAACCAAATTTACGCCGGCGCTGTTGTTGTCAGTTTGGAAGCTGCCCCTGCAGATCGCAGCGCAGCAACACAATGGACGGTCATGAGCGTTCAAACACTTCCAGCGGGTTCTATGGGAGACGGTGTTGAACTCATAGAATGGTCCTACACAGTACCCAACACGGGACAGTATGACTTGCGGGTACGTATCGATCCAACAAACGTCATCGATGAAAACAGCGAGATCAACAACGACCACTACATGGTCGTAACCGGCGCTGATGTGTCAAGCCCTGGTTTGGTTCCGTCGTTCGCACCGTCATTGTTGGCTTTAATCTGTGTTGGATTCCTTGTTTCGATGCTTCAACAAAGAGATTGAAAAAGAGCGGCGTGGGGCGTTGATACATGCGACAAGGGCTACCACGTATTCCCAAAGACAGGATTGCTGTTCTAATTGGCTCGAAAGGGACGACTGCAAAGGCGCTGAGAAAGGCGTCTGGTGCAAAAGAGTTCCACATCGACTCCGAATCCGGTGACGTTGATGTCGTATGGGGTGAACCGGGCACGTATGACCCAATCAAAGCGATGAAGTTCCCTGATGTCATCAAAGCCATTGGCCGAGGCATGGCCCCAAATGCTGCAATACGACTCCTTGAGGATGACCATTTCTTTGAAATGGTTGATTTGAAGGATTTTGTCGGCAAACGGTCGCAACAACAACGGCGCATTCGTGCTCGAATCATCGGAAGTCAGGGTAAAATCCGACGTCTCATCGAGAACCTCACCGATGTGGAAATTACAATTTACAAATCAACAGTCGTTTTGGTCGGCGATGCTGACGGTCTTGCGTTAGCGCGTCAAGCCGTGGAAATGATTGCGAGTGGTTCGGAACACGGCAGTGTTTTGTCGTTCCTTGAACGCAACCGCAAGCGGATGAAAATCGATAACAGATCGCTTGAATACATCGAAACTCGCGACAAAACCGGAACATCTGAAGGCTTTGATGGACTTGTACCCGGATTAGCGGATGTATCCGAGCGGAGAGGACGTCGCCTCCGCGCAAGTCAAATCGATCCGCAAGACGAAGAGGCGGTTGCAGCGATGTTGGAAATGGCTGATGATGAATCAATCACATGGGAAGAAGAGTGAATCACTCCTCCTCTCGCTCCGAGACATGAGATAAATCCATGTCAAGAACGTCGTACATTGCATCTGCTAACTCCACATCAAGACCGTTTTTGTTGGCCCATTCAACAAGACGAGTCACATCTCGAACCAAGAATTCCTTGGCTTTTGGATGGTGTTGAATCACCGCTTGACCAACATCGATAACGACGGGTGCATTTCCATGCCATAGAATGTTGAATGGCGAAAAGTCTCCGTGGACCAACTCTGCTTTTTGCCATGAGACTGCAAGGAATTCAAGCATTTCATCGTATACTGCCTTCGGATGATTGATCTTGACATCGCGTAATTTAGGAGAGGGTTGAGACTCAGTACCAAGATAATCCATAACGAGGACATTCTTTTGAATTGCGATCGGTTGAGGAACAGGAAGGCCCCATCGGTGCAATCGCATGAGGTTGCGATGTTCTTTGCGAACCCAGATATCAACAAGGTCTCGATGCCTTCGTCGGAGACCGCCAAATCTTGGATCACCCTCGATGTATTGCATCAAATTCTTGAATACAGCATTTGAGGTGTGAAAGATTTTGACAGCCAGACTCTTTCCTTCAGGGCTTGTTGCATGGAAAACATGGGCCTCTTTACCCCGAGCAACGGGATAGTCCAGTGTATCCAACACACCAGCATTCATCAATTTATACAGAGACATGAGCGTTAATCGATCGAACACTTGATCAAACACACGACGATCGACCCAGTCGTACGTTCCGCTGCCCATTGCGCCTTGAATACGGTTCTCAATTTTCTTGAACATACGCTTGTTCTTCTCATCCTTCATCCAATTGTATTGACTGTCTTTTTTTGCAAGATCAGAAATAAATTTCGATGCGTGTTGTTCGTTGAATTGGTCATCAGCCTCTTCCTCTTTGGAACGTTGGCGTCTGTTCCTTTTGCGACGGGTCTTTTTTCGCTGACGGGTTCGTTCGGTTAATTCATCCCAGTCGTCACCAGAACGCACCATACGACCACTTCTTCGATTGTTTCCAGTGTTCAACAATTTTCAATCCTTTGTTCCTCAAGCGAACAATGCATCAATATCGTCGTCGTCGTCATCCTCATCATCAACGTCATCATCATCGAGAG
>CALBFP010000278.1 GCA_937894115.1 uncultured euryarchaeote | reverse complement strand
ATTTTTTCTAGACCCAATAAGAAAATAGCAAAAGGAAAGGAAATTGGGAGGAAAGGGATTTTCCACTTTGAACGAACAGCGTCAGTAATATGCTGTCCTAACCTGTACGTTACAGATTCTTGAATCCGTTGCAAATCTCTTCTAGCGCGTTCTAATTGTTTTGAACGTTGGAAAATATCTTCATCTAATGGTGATGAAGTTTTGTCTTCCATAATATTACCATAAGAAGCCACCATTTGATTCTTAGGTAACATATCTCCAAATTTTCTTTTTCTAGTTCAAAGGATTTCTCCATACACTCTAGATCACTTTCTCAATTCTCTTTAATCCCTAACCTCTATTCATCTGGGATAGTTTCAATAGCCGGCAAATAGGCTCTTCCCCACCTAATATCCTCTTCTAAGTATTCAAAAAACCTAAGCATATCGATCGTTGACAACAAAACACCTTTGGCATATTGATTGTATAGATGACTCAATCATTATCGCAAAATTATCAGAAACCTTGAACAGATACAATCGTGACGTATCAGATGGACTCGTATGAGAGTATTGTGGATCACCCATCGAAAGTTCGATGATTTTTGCGCAACAACACCTATTGCATTCGCAACAGGCCTTGTTGGATCAGGATTCGACTTAACTATCATTAATCCTGAATCAGAGGGTTCACACTCTGATGCTGAATGGGAGCATATCGGCTTGGAGGTAAATGCAGTACGCGGTTTTCAAAGCAGGGCTTTTTCAAAAAATGTTCTCGCACATTTCGAATCAATGAAGTTGGATTTTGATGCATACATAATGGATTGGCAGGTTGGTGTAAGCGTAGGAAAGGTCCTTGCTCAACGAAATCGACCTTGTTTTTTGATGGATCGATCACCACCAGCAGATTCAGGAATTTTAGTGAAACTGCAATGGAAGGGTTGGAAAGATTCCTGGAGGCTTGTCAAAAAGGGATTGTTCACCTCAGGCTTTGTGGTATCAAAGGCCCATCTTCGATTTGTCTCACGAATGTTGAACGTATCTGGAACAGACATTTCTGTTCTTGAAGCAGGAGTGGCTCCTCTCGAGGAAGCCACGCACCTTTCCCGCAAAATCGGTGAAGAATGGAAATTTGTTTACCACGGTCAATTGGATAAGCACCGAGGAATCCTTGATTTCATGGATCATATTGTTGCGTGGAACAAGTTTGGAGTTCCGTGTCATTTGACATTGATTGGAGAGGGGGATGCTGTCTCCGTCATCGAAAAAAAACAGAAAAAGAATCCAGAACTGTTCACGCTAAAAGGACGAATGTCTCAGCAAAAGGTACTTGAAAATTTGAAAGAACATCATATCGGGGTTCTTCCGATGCCTGCGACCAAGGTGTGGAAACTTGCGAGCCCACTCAAGCGAGGCGAATACCTCGCAAATGGATTGTTGATTGTAGGGGTTGACCATGAAGGACACCGCTTCGATACTGAAGTAGGCTCATGGATGCAGTTGCATGAAGCTCCTATCTTACGTACGAAAATTTTATTTTTCCTGAATTCGATAACCAATGAAGGATTCTCGGAATACAGTCAATCTGCAATCGATTATGCTCGCGAGAATCTCTCATGGTCAAAGAGCGTCAAAATACTTGCAGACAGCATCAGGAGTGGGGAAAATGGCTAGAATTTGTTTGGTCGTTACCAATGGATGTGCGCCTGACCCTCGGGTTGAGCGTCATGCGCGTTGGCTCGTTGAATTAGGCCATGATGTGATTATTTTTGCTTGGGATCGAGAACATACTCTCGATTTGAAATCAGAACGAAATGGATACGTTATTCAACGGACTCGAACAAGTAAAGCAACATCATCAGCGAGTATTGTCCGTCAGAAAAAGAGGTTTCTTCAATCATTGAAAGGTCAATACGACCTCATCATCCACAACGATTCGGATTCAATTGGTACAAAGAATCTAGATGCTCGTTTCAATATCTTAGATCTACACGATATCGCTCACGCTTGGCCTATCATGCAAAAGACAAGTTTGCTGAGAAGGATTCTATCATCCAGAATGAAAAGGACATTGAGAAAGAATGTGTCTCGATTTGGTGGATTTTTGACTTCATCACCAGGACTTTCGAACTATTTTGATCAAGAATTTCAATTCAAATCCACCGTTCTACTCAATGTCCGAAATTCTTCACCTCTCCCCCGACCAATGACCAAAACAATCGGGTTTTTTGGCCGAATTCGAGATTATGATGCGATGGTGTTGCTCATCGAG
>CALBFP010000277.1 GCA_937894115.1 uncultured euryarchaeote | reverse complement strand
GGTTACCGAGAATATTGGGATGGTGTAAAAGGCTGTGAATCCAACATCGGCGACATTGAAATTCATTTTGTTGATACGATTCTTCCGGGTTACTTCTGGATTTTTCCTGTTGGAGAAGGACGAGTCAATGTTGGGTGTGGAATGGTCATGCATTTAATGGATAAACAATCAAAGAAATTGAAGGCTCTGCAACAGGACATCATTGCCAATCACCCACAATTCAAAGATCGTTTTGCCGATGCGACGATGGTAAGAGGGAGTGCGCGTGGTTGGCAGCTGCCGTTCGGTTCGCCGAGAAAAAAACAGAAGAATCAACCGCGACGGATGGCGATGAATGGGGCTTGGTTGGTTGGCGATGCTGCGAGCCTCATTGACCCATTCTCAGGTGAAGGCGTCGGCAATGCACTCCTCACCGGTGAAATTGCAGCACGCCACATCATCGAAAACCGACAACCTGAAGAATATCAACAAGAGGTTTGGAAAACCTTGGGAGCGGAGTTAAAAAACAGTTACAGAATGCAGGCTCTGAGTCGTAAATCTTGGTTGTTAAATTGGTTTGTAGGGAAAGCAAGCAAGAAACCACAACTCCAAGAAATGATGACCGAGATGATTGCAAGTAAAGAAGCTCAAGAAAACCTACATTCTCCATGGTTCATGTTCAAGACCTTGATGTTCTAAGGTGGCATCATGGGGACTGCACTTAAGGGTATCAAAGCGGTATTTCTCGATCTCGATGGGACAATCTATCTCGGTGGAGAATTGATCCATGGTGCACTGGATTTCCTTCGGCGGTGCGATGAACAAGGTGTGATGCGATTCTTCCTCTCAAACAACTCTTCTCGAAACGTCGAGCAGTACGTCAAGAAGTTGGAAAAAATGGGGATTCCTGCGACGACGAACGATGTCTTACT
Source organism: uncultured euryarchaeote (assembly GCA_937894115.1). Taxonomy (GTDB): domain Archaea; phylum Thermoplasmatota; class Poseidoniia; order Poseidoniales; family Poseidoniaceae; genus MGIIa-L2. The sequence goes on along the minus strand of CALBFP010000277.1, from coordinate 4,495 downwards.
TTCAACTCACGATTGCATTGATTGGTTAAACCGAAACAATGTCACTGAAACCTACTGTGTCGGAACCGAAGGCATGCGCCAGATGCTTGAAGCAGAAGGAATCTCAACCCGTTCGGTGCAACCCCAATACGTTGTCCTTGGTTACGATACTGAAACGACCTATGAGCGATTGGAGAAAGCAAGCCTCTACCTCCATGCTGGAGTGCCGTTGATGGCATCGCATCCCGATGTGGTCTGTCCATCCCCAGACGGTGGACTTCCTGATGTTGGAGCTTTTCTCGCTCTTTTCAAAGCGACGACCGGTGTCGAAGCAACCCATATTTCTGGAAAGCCAAATCCTGGGATGATTCTTCACAAAATCGAAGCATTGGGGTTGAAGCCAGAAGAATGTGCAATGATTGGAGATCGGCTTTACACGGACATTGCTATGGCAAATCGTGCGAATTGTATGGGCATCTTAGTCCTGTCAGGTGAAGCCACCGAGGCGGATGTTGCTGCACTACCGGAAGGAGCCGAACAACGGCCGACACTCATCGTCCCATCGATCGACGCATTGCTCAGGTGATGAATTGGGGCTTAAGCAACGTTGGCAGCTTTGGCGAAAACGGAGGGTTATCTTTCCGCCGGATGAAATTCATCAAGCAGGGGATAACGCTGAATTGCGGCTCGAAAAACTGTGTAGAGCTGCTGGAAAAGGCAACAATTGGTCGGTGTTTACATCCGTACGCATTCCCGATCCCGATGGCGGTCGCCGAGAAATTGATTTGATCCTTGTTTCGGGAACAACCGTTCTCGTCGTTGAACAGAAGCACTGGTCTGGTCGGTTCGAGGTGTTTGAAGACGGAGAATTCCTCCAGCACCGAAACAAGGGTGGTGAGCACAGTCATGCCACCGTAGCCCATCGTATCGCTCGTAAAGCAAGGCTACTGGAAGAGATTCATCGAAAACGATTTCCCGAAAATGAAATGTCGTTTCATGTTCTTGTTGCCATGACACATCCGCGATTGGAATGGCCGGACACCATTCCCGAAATTCCCGCTGAAATGATCAATGAAGGACAACTGCTCGACCGAATTCGATCGACTGGCGGTGAGAAGATCGACTTAGAATTTTTTGAAACGATGGATGGATTTGGAACCTGGGACGAAATTCACATGCACGGTGGATTGAAGCTCAAAGGTGACCTTCTCGATATCGGGCTTGGCTCAGGAGTTGATGAATGGGACGCACATCGCGAAGGGCAACTTACCGTTGCATCCAACCATCCCAGAGGTTTGCTGTCCATCTTTAAGAACGCTCCAAGCCGAATCGAGTTGCATGATAACGGAGGCCGGCACATCGAAATCAAATGCAAAGAAGGTCCGAACCTCAAGATGCATGTTGTGGGTAAAACGGCTTCAGAGGATGTTGATTGGATGCAAATCGATGGTGTTCTCGCTTCAAAGAAACCTGCGGAGTGGGGATAGTGGCGGAACTTTGGATTGAGGTTATTGGGCTAACCGCTGGATTTATCGGCATCGTTGCATGGATTCCTCAAATTCGGCGCGTTTGGGTTGATGAAAAAGAAGAAGGAATATCCCTACCAACCTTTCTGGCCGTTACGGTTTCGCTTTCGCTGTGGCTGGTCTACGGAATCATCGTCAATTCAATTGCCATGATCGTATCAAACATCCTCACATTAGGATTCATTGTTGCAATAACGTTGGGCGTATACCGGATAAGGAACAGGGCAAGAGAGGACGAGCTCAACAGACCGACTTCGTTGTCTCAATGATGACTGCTCCAATTTTGTAAGGATCGCCATTGGAGGCAGGTCTTCGGTCTTCTAGTCGGCCAACCCAACCATCGGTAGGGACCGATGCTGGAACACGGATGGAAGCTCCCCGATCGGAAACGCCATAAGAGAACTGATCGATGGATTGCGTTTCATGCAGCCCTGTCAATCGCTCTTCGTTGTGAGCACCGTATACCGCCATGTGGCGATCAATTTTCTGACCAAAGGCTTCGCAAATACTGTCGAACAACTCCTTTCCGCCCTTATCGCGCATTGCGCCATTCGAAAAGTTCGCGTGCATGCCTGAACCATTCCAGTCTCCCTTGATTGGTTTGGGGTGGTATTCAATGTAGTATCCATAGCTTTCCGTTAGTCGATCAAGCATGTAACGCGCAACCCACAGTTCGTCGCCTGCTTGTTTCGCTCCTTTCGCAAAAATTTGGAATTCCCATTGTCCACAAGCGACCTCTTGATTGATTCCTTCGAAGTTCAAACCAGCTTCCAAGCAGAGGTCTGCATGCTCCTCAACGAGGGCACGACCGTGTGTGTTTTTACCGCCCACAGAGCAGTAGTACAATCCTTGAGGACCAGGATAGCCGCCTACTGGGAATCCCAACGGAAGTTGGGTATCGACATCCATGATGAAATACTCCTGCTCAAATCCAAACCAAAAATCGTCGTCATCATCGTCAATGGTTGCTCGTCCATTGCTAGAATGTGGTGATCCGTCTGGATTCATGACTTCGCACATGACGAGATATCCGTTTACGCGCTGCGGATCTGGGAAAATGTTCACCGGCTTTAGCAGACAATCGGATGCGCTACCGTCTGCTTGTTTTGTTGACGAACCGTCGAACATCCATATTGGGCATTCTTCAAGGGTCCCTGTAAAATTCGGACGAACCATTGTCTTGCTTCGCATGTTTTGTGTCGGTTCATATCCATCTAGCCAAATGTACTCAAGTTTTGCTTTTTCACTCATCGGTATCAACCGCCTCGCTGCGAGGACGGTATATTAACCATTTGACTAATTTTATTGGAATATATTGTAGATATTGAATAGTTTGTAATCTAATTATTTTAATTTTGATTTATTTTGAGGGTTTTTATTGTACTAATTTTGCTCGTTTGCTCGTTCTGGTTTGAACAAAAACAGCAAACGCTCAATCGATGCGAAATTTCTTGCAGAAGTCATTGATTGTTCGCCGCTTCATCGGATTGTGGAGTTATCAAGACGTCTTCTGACGATCGTTCTATCAAAGGTATCTCTGCAACAGACAGTGACGGAAGGACGTGGAGAACACAAGCAGTACCGCAAGCTGGTGAAAGGTAATCCTCACCTTGATCTGTTAGAATAAACCGCAACCCGTGTCCAGCAGGTAGAACGGCATCGATTGCTTGAAATTCCATCAACATGGTGACTTCTTCTCCAGGGGTTACGGTTTGTGCTTCGTATCCTCCTGCATGGTAGCGGATGTCCATTGTCGCATGGCCAATACGCAATCCTGTTTGGAGGTCTTGCATTTCAACAAAGACCTGCCCCCCATCAAAGGTCGGTACTGCAGAAAGATGAATGGTTGCCAAACCGGCGATGTGGAGGTCTTCTGAGTCGCTGATTGCTGAGCATTCAATGGTTAAGATCTGGCCTCCGCCGACCACAGGGGCGCCGCCCCCGACGAATACCCCGTCGTACATGCAATCACCAAGATCCATGCGGTGGCGTTCGACGTCCTCTGGCGGCCAAGTTTCTTCAATTCGCCACTGTCCATCGTTTCGTTGAACTTGTGCATGAAGCGCTGGCTTATCGCCTATTCCTTTGAGATAGTATTCCATCCACTCAAACAAGTCTTGAGCCCAATCCCAGCGGGTCATGTTCTGAATGGCTTCACCTCCATAGCCTGATGCTTGTGCGTTGTGTTTGGTCCATTGATCCGGATAATTGTGCTCCCATTGGCCAATCATTCCAGCAACATCGTACCCATTGTCAATGTACTCTTGATACCAATTCACGCCTGGCGGGCCACCAAACACCATGTGTGGATCAACATTCCAATCTTGCAGGCCTTGCACCCAGTAGATGCTTCCGTTGTAGGCTCCTAGCGCTTTGTCAATGTGACTGCGTTCATTGTAGTAATTATCCATGTATGGATCGAGTTCTCCCAGACCGTACCGCATTGGGCCGGCGAGGAATCCTTCAACGACGTCGCCGCAAAGATTGTCCAAATCGTCTGCATCATAGTCGAGGATTGAACTTCCGTAATTGGAATGCATCACTTGGCTGCGCGCTTCAGCACTTCCGTTTTTGTACAACAGAGGCCCGAGGGCCGTTGTTCCAGATATAGGCACAATCGTCTTGAGATATTGGCTGCCTTGTGCGGCTGCTTCCCAAGCTGTAGCTCCTTCGTACGACTTCCCATAAATAGCAACGTGGCCGTTGCTCCAATTTTGGCTTCCAAGCCATTCAACAGCCATATGGATGCCTAACCCCTCACCATCACCACGATAATCAAAGCAGCCTGTACTTTCCTCTGTAGCAAAAACCGCAACTTGTGCCAGTGCATAGCCGTGTGGAACAAAATTATCGTAGATGAATTCTCCACGTCCCGCACCGACTACATTGGTTGGAGTGGAGGAACTTCCGGGTTGACCATAATCAAAATAAGGGCTAACAACGGCGATAACGGGGACTTGTTCACCTTCAACCGTGTTGGAAGGTAGCCA
>CALBFP010000276.1 GCA_937894115.1 uncultured euryarchaeote | reverse complement strand
AACATGGGGTAAATCATTAGTCCACACCTCGTCGCAAGATGGAAGTGGGTTCAATTCGTTCAAACCACCGTGAAAATGGGCATTTTGTCCCCATGCAATTAGGCTGACGCGTTGCTCGTTGCCGTTGGTATTGAACCGAAGCTCATCCTCTATAATAAACGGGGTGGACGCAGCCGAGGGGTCCACAGTAACCTCTAGAAAGATCCACAGGCTATCATCCCCCAGGATCGGCCAATCGGTGACGCTCGGCCCCACCTCGCCGTCGATGTTGACGCGAAACGGCGATTCGCTACCTCCGACTAATTCAATTTCATCAATGCGCAAAGCCTCGGCATTCCAATTGTAGACCTTCAATGGCAATGTCACCGAACCGATGGTCGTAAACACGGTATCAAATAAAACTGTGTCAGCTGAAAATTCCAGACTGAGCGCAGGGTTTTCAGAAAACTGCACCTTACCACACCCCGAGACGAAGAGACCCGCAAGCAGCGCAGCACCCAAGAAGAATCCTATGAAAATTTTGGTGCGATCCCGCAAGTTTAATGGCATGTCCATGAACAGCAAAGATGATGCATATTCACCGTATGAACGAACTCCATGCGGCATTCATTGCACACCTCAGCCACGAAGACCCCATCCTGCTTCGAGAAGTCGAACGCCATGGGGAATTGCCCTGGCTGCCCGTACGACCGTACTTTGACGCGCTGTGCTTCGCCATCGTTGGGCAACAGCTGAGCACCAAAGCAGCAGCCACCATCGCTCGGCGGTTTGAGGCATGGGCCGAAGGGTGCGGTGGATTAAAGCCTGACGTGGTTTTATACGCAGCGGTCAGCGAGCTCCGCACCTTGGGATTGAGCGGTCAAAAAGTGTCGTACATCGTGGCGCTCGCAGAAGCATGGAACACCCGTCCCGACCTGCGGCGGTTGGAGCAACTTGAAGACGAGGAAGTAATCAAGACGCTCACTGCAATCAAAGGCATCGGCGAATGGACCGCCCAAATGTTCTTGCTGTTCACCCTTCGGCGGCCCGACGTATTCGCCCCCAAGGATTTGGGTATCAAAAAAGCCATGAAGCGGCTTTACGACCTTCCCATGGCTTCTTCAGATTGTACACGAATAAAATTCTCTGGACGATGGAAACCCTACCGTTCCCTAGCGTGCCGGCACTTATGGCAGGTGCTCGATGCCGTCGATTAGCCCAGGTAGCTTTTCAAAATCCGGCTGCGGCTGGTGTGCTTCAGGCGTCGGATTGCTTTCTCCTTGATCTGACGCACGCGCTCGCGGGTCAGGTCAAAGCGTTCTCCAATTTCCTCGAGAGTCATGGGGTGCTCACCGTTCAAGCCGAAGTACAATCTAATGACATCGCCTTCACGCGGTGTCAAGGTGCGCAGTGAACGTTCGATTTCCTTGCGGAGGGACTCGGTCATCAGTTCCGTGTCCGGTGAAGGAGTATCCCCGGTGCGCATGACATCGTACATGTTGCTGGAAGACTCGTCACCGTCCTTCAACGGTGCATCCATGGAAACGTGACGCCCCGCATTCTTCATGCTTTGCTTCACTTCATCCAGCGTCATGTCCAATGTTTCAGCAAGTTCCGCTGCTGTTGGTGGTCGTTCAAACTCCTGTTCCAAACGGGCAAAGGCCTTGTTGATCTTGTTGATTGAACCAATCTTATTCAAGGGAAGACGAACAATACGACTTTGCTCAGCCAAGGCCTGCAAGATGCTCTGGCGAATCCACCAAACTGCATAAGAGATGAACTTAAAACCACGTGTCTCATCAAAACGCTGAGCGGCCTTGATCAGTCCGAGGTTACCCTCGTTGATCAAATCCGGCAAGCTCAACCCTTGGTTTTGGTACTGCTTTGAGACGGATACCACAAAAC
>CALBFP010000275.1 GCA_937894115.1 uncultured euryarchaeote | reverse complement strand
GGAATGGTGAACGTTCCGCTCGTACCCTCCCATTCGTTTTCCTTCGAGGGGTCCAACTCAGCGGATGCGGCCCCCATTACCGTGATAGCGATTCCAAGAGCCGTGATTACTCCACCAATGATTAACAATACCTTACCTGCTGTGTGCATGATAAGAAACTAGAATCGGCGATTTATAACCATGACCCAACGAATTGGATTATTCAGGGTCAGCATCGGTCGCTTCTTCAGAATCGGTCGATTGCGTGGATGGGAATTCGAACGGTTCGTTTTGGGTCATTTCTTCTGTGATCACTGTTGATGTTGTGACCTGAGCAATGGTTTGGCTGACGCCTATACCAACAGCGTTCTCAGGTGCAGAGCTCATCGTGTAGGTTCCATCCGCACCAACCATCATCTCCACTGGAGCGTCTTCTTTGAGGGTAAAGATGAGAATGATTCCAATGAAGGTGATGACAACGCCGCAACACAATGCTCCTCCTCCACCGAGGAATCCGATGAACATGAGCACGATGTCTTCGCCAACTTCCTTCCCCATTTTATCATCGTAGGTAACGGAAACGCTTGCGTTGGATTCAAAACTGAAATCACCCGACGTGCAACCAAAGCACGCACGACCAATTTTCACGTAGCCTTTGTCGCTTCGGTCAAAATTTCGATTCCCAAGATCAGAATCACAACTTGAGGTACCTTGACGGTCGTAGTCATGGATTACTTCAGAATAGAAACTTCCGTTCATCGTTTTAGCGCCGACAGCCCAGGTTTCAACCACTTCGGGATGTTCTATCACAGTGATTTCAACGGTTTCACAAAGGTCCCAGATACCGTTCTTATCGTCATCAACGTATGTTCCTTTTACCCAGAATGTGACGCCAATGTCACCGATGTTATCTTCGTCTTCGATGTATATGGTCCCATTCGTTACTTCTTCGAGTGTGAATTGTGTTGACTCTTCAAGCCCACCAACTCCCACTGCTCCGATAATCATCCCGAGGATACCGAAAACAAACACACCGATGCCGACAAAGATGGTGATTTTCGCACGCTTGTCCATACCTTTGCCACGAGCAAGTCGTGTTTAACAGTATGTGCGATTGAATCACTCAATCGATTCTTCGTCCTTGTTTCCGCTCATGAAGAAATGCATTCCAATCAGTGCGAAACCACCGAGGTAAAGCAGCAGTCCGACGTAATCGAATCCATTGTCAAAGTTCATCCACCAGCCCATGAATTCTTGATTCTGGACGATCGCGCTTTCCATATCCTCTGCATCTCCATCTTCAATTTCGGAGCCTTGTACAATCTGGAACACAGGTTGTAGGTCGTCCATTGTTGGGGTTGATGCAAGATCGGTTCCGGTTCGATTGTCGAAATAGAACGTCGAGGTTGAATCACCAGCAATGATAAGTCCAGAGAGTTGCTCCGATTGCATGCTAATTTCAGCGCCGAAGTAAACAGGGAGTGCTGGAGTCATAGCGTCAAGAAGTGCAAATCGCTT